>JAAYBA010000494.1 GCA_012719085.1 Planctomycetota bacterium | reverse complement strand
CGCGTCAGTCGTTCGGGAAGTTGAGGTGGGCATAGGGGCCGTGGAGTTGGCGGGCGGCGGTGTCGTGGGCTCGGGCGGCGTCTTCTTCGACGTCGAAGAGGCCGAGGTTTTTCTGGCGGCCGTTTTTCTTGACGTAGGCGGTCCATTTATTTCGTCGGCGGTCATAGGCGACGCCGAGGTATTGGGAGGTCGCAGCCCGTGAGCCGCAGCCCGCAGCCCGCTTGCGGCGGTTGGCGTTGTTCTGGGCGGTGGTGCAGTTTCGCAGATTGGCGATGCGGTTGTCGAGGCCGTCGTGGTTGGCGTGGTCGCAGACGAGGTGGTCGGGCGTGTTCATAATCATGCGGTGCATGAAGATGCGTCGGGATCGGCCGTTGTGCTGGACGGTGCGGACGGCGTAGATGGCGTGGGGGCCGGTCTTGGCGTGCCATCGGAACTGGGCGAGCCAGGGGTAGTACGCCGGATCGACCTTGGCGAAATGGCCCTGGGTCAGCGGGATCTTGCAGTACGGGCCGTACTGGTCGGTGTGGATCGGCAGGGCCGGTGATTGATGAGGGATAATGGATGATTGATGATTGGGTGCGGAGGCCGCGTCGTGGGCGGAGTGATTGTCGATGTCGGGCTGCGGATCGCGGGTCTCAGCGAAGGCTCCGCAGGTGTCAGTCGGCCGGACGCGGGGCCAGCGGGCCCGTCCGGTGCGGGCGTCGGCCACCGGCGGGTTCCTCAGGCAATACAGGGCCCCCGCCACGTCGCGACAGTAACAGCAGCGGGCGCACCGGCTGGAACCGGGCACATCGTGCATCAGTGCGTCCTTTCGGAGGCCGCCAAACGAGGCGCCTCCATAAAGGGACGGTGTTGCACGTTTTTGACCAAAAAAGCGGACCAAAAGGGGGTCGTGACGCGGCTAAGTCGTTAGGAGAGCGGGAGTAAAAAAAATCCGAATGTCACGGGCCGCGCGCAGAAAAGTGTTGCACGTTTTTGACTATTTTGCGGGTGCGTCGGCGTCTGGGGGCCACGACGGCGGCCCTTGTTTTGGCGTGTGCAGAGGTCCTTTCAAAGGGGATTTGGTCCCTTGCGCCGGGGCAGTCGGCCGTGGACGCCCAGGCGCTTGAGCAGTTCGTCGGCGACCCAGATGGAGCTGGATGTCAGGACGATCCAGAACCAGTCGGTCGCGGACAGCGGGGTGACGCCGAAGAGCGTCTGGCCGAGACTCGTGTGGACGACGAGCACTTGCAGCAGGATGGCCAGGGCGACGCCGCCGAGGAGCCACCGGTTGCCGGCAACGCCGATGGAGAAGACCGACTGGTAATGGCTTCGTGCGTTGAACGCCTGGAACCACTGGAAGGCCACCAGCGTGGTGAAGGCGACGGTGCGTGCGTGCGCCAGATCAGCGGCGGGCTTCGCGATCCAAAACAGCAGCAGCGTGCCGGCCGCCATCAGCGGCGTCAGCAGGACCATACGGCGGATCAGCGCGCGATTGAGGATCGCTTCGCGCGGGTTGCGCGGCGGCTGCTTGAGCACGTCCCAGTGTTTGGGCTCGACGCCGAGCGGGATGGTGCAGGCGCCGTCGGTGACAAGATTGACCCACAGGATCATCACGGCGGTCAGCGGCAGATCCATCCCGATGAGCAGCGCGGCGATCATCGTCAGGATCTCGCCGATATTCGTCGCCACGAGGAAGTACACGACGCGGCGCAGATTGCTGAAGATGACCCGACCTTCCTCGATCGCATGGACGATGGTGGCGAAGTTGTCGTCGGTCAGGATCATGTCGGCGGCTTCCTTGGCGACCTCGGTGCCGGCGTGCCCCATCGCCACGCCGATGTCGGCGCCCTTCAGGGCCGGGGCGTCGTTGACACCGTCGCCGGTCATCGCGACGACGTGGCCCTGCTCGCGGAGCGATTCCATGATCTTGAGCTTGTGCGCCGGCGAGACGCGCGCGAAGACGCCCGAGCGCAGGGCGGCCTCGGCCAGGGCGGGCTTGTCCATGGCGTCGATGTCGGCCCCGGTCAGCGCCTCGCCGTCTCCGGCGATGCCGACCTTGCGGGCGATGGCCAGGGCCGTCGCGGCGTGGTCGCCCGTGATCATCACCGGATGAATGCCCGCATCCTTGGCGTCACTGACGGCCTGAATGCTCTCTTCGCGCGGCGGGTCGATCATCGCCCACAGTCCGGCCAGCGTCAGACCCCCTTCCACGTCCTCGGGGGCGATCCGGTCCTTGTCGGCGGGAAACTCGCGAAGCGCCCCGGCCATCACGCGCAGGGCGTCGGTGGCGAAGTCGCCGATGGCGCTTTCGATGGCCCGCCTTCGCTCGGCGTCCAGCTCGACCACCTGGCCATCGATCCGCACGTGCGAGCAGAACTCCAGCAGCCGGTCCGGCGCGCCTTTGACCAGGGCCACCCGGCCGTCGCCGTCGGTCTGCGGATGCAGCGTGGCCATGAACTTCCGGTCGCTCGAAAAAGGCACTTCGTGCAGACGTTCGCTCTCGTCCTGCAGGGTCTTGCGGTCGAGTCCTGTCTTGTGGGCGGCGGTCAGGAGCGCCGCCTCGCTCGGATTGCCCTCGGCCCGCCATTGGTCGCCGTCCTGGTGCAGCCGGGCGTTGTTGTTCAGGACGCCGATCCGCAGAAGGGTTTCGAGCGCTTCGGGCAGTTGCTCGACGGATTGGCCGTCGGCGGTACGCAGGGCGCCTTCGGGCCGGTAGCCTTCGCCGGTGAGCTTGAACGTCTTGCCATCGGCCCACAGCTTGCACACGGTCATCTGGTTCCGGGTGATGGTGCCGGTCTTGTCCGAGCAGATCACGGTGGTCGAGCCGAGGGTCTCGACGGCGGGCATGTGACGGATGATGGCGTGGCGGTCGGCCATACGCCGCACGCCCAAGGCCAGCGTGACGCTGATCACGGCCGGCAGCCCCTCGGGGATCGCCGAGACGGCGATGGCGACCGCGAACATGATCGCCTCGACGATGCGATAGCCGCGCACCAGTTCGAGCGCCAGGACAACGGCCGCCAGGGCGATCCCGGCTCCGCCCAGCACGATCCCCAGCGTGTGCATCCGCTTCTGGAGCGGCGTCTTCTCGCGAAGGGTGCTGCGCACCTCGCCGGCGATCCGGCCCATCTGCGTCTGCATACCCACGTGGACCACCACCGCCCGCCCGCGACCGCCGGTGACGTTCGTGGACATCCAGACCATGTTCGCGCGGTCGGCCATGGGGGTGCTCTCGTCCAGCGGGCCGGGCTGTTTGCCCACCGGCTGCGATTCGCCCGTCAAGGCCGACTCATCGACGGCAAGCTCCTCGGCGCCGAGCAGCCGGGCGTCGGCGGCCACCCGGTCGCCGGTCTCAAGCAGAAGGACATCACCGACGACAACCTCCGAGGCCTCGATCTCGATCGGCTCGCCGTCGCGGAGCACGCGGGTGTGCAGGGCAGCCATCCGGCGCAGGGCGGCCAGGGCCCCTTCGGCGCGCCATTCCTGGAAGAAGCCGAGCAGGCTGTTGAGCACGATCACGCCGACGATCACACCGGCGTCGATGTACTTGCCCACCAGCAGAGACAACAACGCCGCACCGGCCAACAGATAGATCAGCGGATTGTGCACCTGGCGAATCAGCAGCGTCAGCGGGCGAACGTCCTCCTCGGCCTCCAGCGTGTTGGGGCCCTGCTCTTCGAGACGCCGGCGGGCCTGGTCGGCCGCCAGACCCTCCTCGGCGCTGTCGGTCCGCTTGAGAGACTCGTCCGCTTCGAGTGCGTGCCACGCGATTTCCAACGACATCACGGTATCCCTTCCCTTGGTTGGCCCCATTGGCTCTGCCTGCCGCACCAGCCGGCCCGTCCTGCTGATATGGTATAGCCCCATACGCGTGACGAGTCTACTGCGTTCAGGATTCGCATCGGCGGGGCGCGTGAATTCGGCCTTTCGCGCGAGGGGCGATGGGGCCGTTCCTGCGTGCATGGAGGCGCGGAGGAGGGCGCAAAAAGAATCGGGACCCGAGTCGCGAACGACAAGGGCCCCGATGAGAAGCATAATGAACCAGGAGGCGATTGCTACCGCATGAGCGAGACGACCTCCTCCGGCGTCAAGGCGCGTTCGTAGACGTAGACATCGTCGATCTGGCCCTTGAACCAGTTCTTGGTGTCGTCGAAGATGCCGCCGCCTCCGATATTGAGCGCGAAGGTCGAGCTGCCGTACGTGGTGGCCACGGCGCTGCCGCCGGTGACTCCCACGTTGCCGTCCAGATAGATGGTCAGGCTGGTTCCGTCGCCGACGGCGACGACATGGTGCCATTCGTCGGCGCCGGTGGTCGGCCAGGCGAGATCGGCCGAGCCGCCGCCGGGCGTCCAGATCTGGATGGTGTTGGCGCTGACGACGCCGTATTCGACGCAATCATTCTGACCGACCAGTCCGCTCCGCGAGGCGGTGGACAGGTCGCCTTTGATCCAGCAGGCGATGGAGAACCGGCTCAGGCCGCTGAGCAGGCTCTGACCGGTCGTGACATAGCTCTCGACGCCGTCGAATGCCAGTGCGGTCCCGAAGGCCCCGTCGACGTAGGCGGGCGTCCCGTGGATCGTTCCGTCGTTGCCGTTGCCCGAGGCGTCGGTCGCGACATCCCCGTCGCCTTCGTCGAAGGCGTAGTGCAGGATCATCCCGGCGGTCGTGGCCGATCCGATGGCTTCGGCGGGTTTGGCATAGAGGCGGATATCATCAATGTAGAGCATGCCGGCGGCGCCGCCTTCGACGCCGATGGTCAGCGTCTTGACGCTCGCGAGGTTGCCGGCGACGGTGGTCAGATCGATAAGCCACGTCTGCCACAGACCGCTGCTCAGGTCGGTCGCAGGGCCGCTGTACGGGACCTTCGTGTCGTTGATCTTCAGATACAACTGTCCGCCGGCGTTTGCGATCTCGCCACGGAAGTAGACCAGGAGGGTCTGCACGCCGTAGGCGGTCCAGTTCTGGGCCGGGGCGAAGGTGCGCACGGCCTCGGAGTTGGCGTGGCTGGTGTTGTCATAGGCCAACGGCATGGCCTGCCGCCCGACGAGGACGATGGTCTGCTCGGCAAACGGAGCCGTGAGATAGCCGACGGTCGAGCCGGTGTTGTTGACCCAGCCGTCGTGCCAGGTGTCGAAAATGGTCTCGCCGGCGTCGATGTTGTCGGTGTAGCTCTCGAAATCATCGACGACGAGATACTCCTGGGTGGTGAAACTCCAGACCTGGCCTTCCCAGGTATCGACGGACTCGGCCTCGTTGACCTCGTCGATGCGCCAGTAGTAGGTCTGGCCGAGCGTGAGGTCGGCGGGACTGTAGCGGTGGTCGGCGATGGTGGCCGCCAGGGCGGCGCCGTCGGCGACGGCCTGCTCGTCGGCGCCGAGGAACACGCGGTGGGACACGGCTTCGCGTCCGGGACGCCAATCTAAGGTGACGTCGACGGCGACCTCAGCGGCGCCGTCGGCGGGCATCGGCCCTCGGGCCTGGACGGGCTTGTAGAGGAAGCGGACCTCACTGAGGCCTTGGCGGCCGGTGAACCCATAGCCACTGTGGATGACCAGTCGGACGTAGCGAGCGCTGATGCCGCCGAAGTCGACGGTCGTATTGTGCGCGTAGGTGTCCGTCGCGGTCGCCTGGGCGAACTGGTAGTCGCCGAGGGCCAGCCATTCGGCGCCGTCCACGGAGTATTCGACGGTCACGTCCTTGAGCCCGAAACCAAGCATCTTTTCGAACTCACTGTTGTAATTCCAGACCCACATTTCCCAGAGCTTGTAGGCGCGGTCGAACTCGTACTGGAGGTAGGCGGGTTCGTCGCCGACGGGCGTGGCCAGCCAGGCGGCGGTGGTGTCGATCGAGTGCAGGTCGCCGTCGAGGCCCGAGCCGTCGATCGTGCTGGCCGGCGTGGCGCCATCGACGGGCGCGGCGTTGCTGGTGGCGATGATGTTCCCGATCGGATAGACGAACGGCTCGGCGGTGAAGGACCACACCGGACCGGCGTAGATCGTGGTGGGCGTGGCGTTGACTTCATCGACGCGCCAGTAGTAGGTTTGTCCGAAATCGAGCAGGCCGGCCGCATCGTAGGCGACAGTGGGCTGGCCCTGGCTGACCAGAACATCCATCGGGTTGGCCCGGTCGGCGGCGGCCACCGCCGCCCGGTCGGCGCCGAAGTACACGTCGTGTGAAGCGGCGAACGAGCCGGCCTTCCAGCCCAGCACGACGTCGCGGACCACGTCGTCCTCGCCATCGGCGGGGACGGGATTGTCGGCCTTGGCCTGGCTCTCCCGCAGCGACTGGAGCACGATGTCGTCGTAGTAGACGGTCGAAGCGCCGTTGCCGAACAGGTCGATTGCGCCGATCGTTCCATGCACGTTGTCGTCCCACTGGCGGGTGTCGATCCGGGCGCCGTTGTAGTATTCATCGACGGTGTTGTTGTCGAGGTCGATGACGTACTTGAGCTGGACCCACTGGTCGAAGACGACCTTGGTGGCG
>JAAYBA010000493.1 GCA_012719085.1 Planctomycetota bacterium | reverse complement strand
TTGAACATGTGGTGAAAGGCGATGTATTGAAGGTGCTCGCCGGCGATATCGAGCATCCGCTTGGCCCAGCCGCTGTCGCCCCAGCCGATCAAGGTCAGGTTCGGGTCGGCCTGTCGCATCGCCTTGGCGAAGGCAATGGTTCGCTTGGCGGCGGTCTGGCAGTCGTAGCCGTTGCGGTCGTACGAGGTCTCGTTGCCGATCTGCCACCATCGCATGGTGCATGGGCTGACGATGCCGTGCGAGCGTCGCAGGCGGTCGTCGGGGTCGTTACAGTAGCGGACCCATTCGGCTGCCTCCTCCGGCCCGGCCATACGGATGCTACCTTTGGGGTCTTTCTCCCAATATTTGCGGCCGTCCGATTCAAAATTCACGCACATCAGCGGCTCGGCGTCCACCTGTCGGCAGAAATCCACGAATTCAACCGTGCCGATCTGGTTGGTGTCGATGCCGCCCCAGCACATATTGATCATCGGGACTCGTTTGCCGCGCGGCCCGACCGCTTCCTTCCAGCGGTAGTAGGAGCTGAAGCAGCCGCCCCAGCGCATCATGGAAGGCGCCAGTCGACGCGTCACGTCGATCACGTCCTCGCGCCAGCAGTCGCGGCCGAAGTCCCATGCGGCGGCCACCGAGCCATCGGTCGTCCCCAGCGGCTCCATGAACTGCATGTACAGATACGGCGACAGCGCGAAGCGCGGCTTCGGGTCGATGACGATGGCATCCGGTGTATCGTCGGCATGGACTAATGGAAGGTTCAAGGTCGCGGCGGTCGCACCGACGGCCTGGAGGAATCGACGTCTCGTGCTCTGAATCGGTCTCATGTGTCATCTCCACGGTTGTTGCAGACTTGCCGACGATATCGCGGGGCGAATCAATGGATGGTCTACCAGAGTTGCTGTTGGAGCGGATCGTCGACGGCCTTGCTTCGGGTCGAGCGTTTCCTCGTCTCGACGATGTCGATGGCCGTCCGTCGGCAGGCGGACCGGGGACACTGGCCGGTCCAGCAGTACAGGCAGAGCTGGTGCCTCGGCTTGCCGATGGCCTCGACCATGTCGTCCACCGTCTGGTAGCGCAGCGTGGTGACCCCAAGGTCCTGACGGATCACCTCAACCATCTGTTCGTACTTGGCGCTGGTCGGGTCGATATACGGCGAAACGTCTACGATGTCGTGCCCTTCGATCCGGCGGATGGCCTTGCGGGCGGCCAGCTCGTCGATGGAGCGGGTCGAGAGGTTGAAACGGCACGGGAACATCAAGGGCGGGCACGCCGCACGGACGTGCACCTCCCGAGCGCCGCAGGCCCAGAGCTTCTGGATCGCGTGGTTCTTCAGTTGCGTCCCCCGGACGATCGAGTCTTCGCAGAGCACGATGCTCTGGCCCTCGATCACCTCCTTGATCGGGATCAGCTTCATTCTGGCGATCAGGTCACGCGTCCTTTGCGACGGGGGCGTGTAGCTGCGCCCGTATCCCGGTGTGTACTTGACCAGGGGGCGACGGAACGGCCTGCCCGATTCCATCGCGTAGCCCAGCCCGTGGGCGAGGCCTGAGTCGGGAACGCCGCAGACCATGTCGATGTTGATGTCACCATCCCGCCTGGCCAGAAGACGCCCGCTGCGTTCGCGGACGATCTCCACGTTGATCCCGTCGTAGTTGGAGGCAGGAAAGCCCGTATACATCCACAGAAAGGCGCACGTCTGAGACGGATGCTTTCTGCCGAGTTTCCGCTGCACGACCCCATCCTCACTGATCAGAAGGATCTCGCCCGGCTCGACGTACTTGACCGTTTCGAACCCGAGATTGGGAAACGCGCTCGATTCACTGGTCACCGCCCAGGAACCCGGACCGCGACCGACGACGAAGGGTGTGTAACCGAAGCGGTCTCTGGCGACATAGATACCCGCTCGGCTCAGTAGCAGCAGGGAGCAGGAGCCTTCGATGATGTTGAACATCTTTTCGATGCCGTCGATCAGATCGGCTCCCTGGTTGATCAGTTTGCCGATCAACTCCGTGGTGTTCACGCCCTTGCGGCCGACTTCGGAGAACGAGATTCCCTTGCGCAGGAGTCGGGCCGCCAGTTCCTCGGCGTTCTCCACCATCCCGGCGGTGGCCAGACAGAACGGCCCGAACCGCGAGTTGAGGTAGATCGGCTGCTCTTCCGAGGCACTGATCACGCCGATTCCCTTCTTGCCGTTGAGCTGGCGGCAGTCGTCGAAGAACTTCGATTTGAACTGGCTCTGGCTCAGGTCGTGGATGCGCCGGGTGAACTCGTCACCCAGAACGGCCAGGCCGCCAAACTCCGTGCCCAGGTGGGAGTGGTAGTCGGTGCCGTAGAAGAGGGTTTCGGAACAGTTCTTCTCTGAGACGACGCCAAAAAGACCGCTCATTCGCAATCTCCTATGTGCTCCGAAACACCGAGGCGCTCGATCACGTCAACCCGATCCCGGCCCCACAGGCTCTCCGATTTCAGGGTACCAGAATCCTCGGCTGAATTCAAACGGTCATTGGCAAGTTTCCAGCCCATCTGGTTACAGCGGCGGCGGCTTCGTCACAGTTCCGCCGGCGGCAGATGCGAACCGACGCCGGTCTCGACGCCGGCTTCATCGGAAAAGGACGCTTGCAGATAGGTCGCCAGATTGACCTTGTGGTTCTGCAGATTGAGCTTGCGGCGAATGTTCTCGCGATGCCGCCGAACCGTGGCCGGGGAGATGCAGCGCAAATGGGCGATCTCCTTGGTCGAGAGGCCGTTGCGGACCATCGTGCTGATGGCGATCTCGACGGGCGTCAACTGCATGTGGCTGCGACAGATCTGTGTCAGAAAGGGCGAGGCGATCTCGTGCAGGTTTTGTCGCAGCAGGGTCACGTAGGAGCGCTGGCGGCCCGTGACCTCCAGCTCCAACTCGAAGACGATGGGCATGATGATCTTCTGAATGTTGCCCAGGATCGAGGTGCGGATCTCTCGCTTTTCCTCCTCCAGCCGGCTCAGCACGGCGCGCAGGGCGATGTTCGCCTCCTGGAGGGCTTGATGCTCCCTCTGGATCTCCCTGTGGGCGGCGCGCAGATCGGCCTGGGTCTTCATGTGCGTCAGCATGCTGCCGACGCGTTCGGCCACAGCCTGAATCAGCGCATATTCTTCTTTCAAGAAGGGACCGTCGTCTCCGGTGGGAACGACCTCGCGGTAGAAGACCTCGACGACCCCGGCCACCTGGCCGTCGACGAAGACGTCGGAGGCGATACGCCACTTGGTCTGCTCGAATCTCGGGGTCACGTAGTGCTTGCCGACGTGGACGATCCTGGCACATGCGTGCTCGGGATATTGCCAACTGCGCGGCAGGCACTCGGCAACGCCGTGGAGAAACTGGTCCGTCGAATAGAGGTGGGTCTCCCGCAGTCGGGCGATCGTGTAGAGGCAGTCCAGTTCCTTGATCCGCTCGCGCAACGCCAGTTCCAATTCGGACTTGCGGTTGCTGGACGCCGCCTTCTCCAACTGGGCCACACGCAACTGCAGGGCCTTGACCTGCGCCTTGAGTTCCGCCTCGGTGGGTTGCCTGGCCATTTCTTAGTGCCTATTTAATACACATTGCTTCCAACGCCGCAGATTTACCCTAATATTATCGCCGAGCTTATGGCCTCTGTCAAGGCCTTCTTTTGACGAAGGATGGGCGTTCTATAAGATATCTTTATAAGGGTTTTTATGGGTTCTTCTATGGACTCAGGTCGATTCGGAGTACGCTTTTGTTTACGCGATGTATTGGTGTAAAGTGTGCAATGTATGTGCACCAGATAGCCTATGACTCATGTGTGATATGTGTGGACTTTACAGACAGCACGGTTGGGTCATGACCCTGGTAGACTTTGTCGAGAGCAGGTGTGTGTCGGCTGTGATCCATTCGGCCGGGCCTGTGGTTTCTGACGATGTAGATTTGGAGAATGCGCATGAGGCCTCGGCGGGATGAGGTGGAACCTCCGTCAACGGGGTTTTCGGCTTTGCGGCCGGAGGCCGTGCCCTTCTCTCCGTTGACCGAACTGGAGCATCTGCTGAAGGTCGCGGCGTCCGTTACACAGGACGCCAATGAGGTCTGGACGGAGATCTGGAGTCAGCTCAAGCCTCTGACGGCCAACGGCAAGAAGGCCGATGAATCGGTGCAGGATGGTTTCGTTCCGTCCTGCGGCTGGCCCGAGTTTCTCGAAAAACTCTGGCTGCTCAAGCACTATCTGGACTCGGTGCAGCGAATCTGTACGAATCAGCGCTGATTGGCGACGAAGAGAACCGTGAGAACAGGGACGCAGGTTGGTGCCCCGCCCACGTGAAAGCTGGGGCCCCTGGGTCGAAAGGAAACGAGGAGAACCATGTCAATGACAGTCCTACAGTCCGTTGCGGGCAAACCGGGCACACAAGCCGCGGTCGAGACGTTCATGGAAGGCGTCGTGGCCCAGTCGCTGGGGGAGGTGGAATTTCACCAGGCCGTGCGGGAGGTCGCCGAATCGGTCATGCCCGTGGTCCAGGCCAATCCCGCCTACCGTGAGGCGCGGGTCCTGGAACGGCTGGCGGTTCCCGATATGGTGATCATGTTCCGCGTGGTCTGGGCCGACGACAACGGCCAGGTTCACGTCAACCGGGGCTACCGCGTCCGCATGAGCAATCTGGTCGGCCCCTACAAGGGAGGTCTGCGTTTTCACCCGTCGGTCAACCTGGGCGTGCTGAAGTTCCTGGCCTTCGAGCAGATCTTCAAGAACAGCCTGACGACCCTGCTGCTCGGCGGCGCCAAGGGCGGCTCCGACTTCGACCCCAAGGGCCGGTCCGATGGGGAGATCATGCGTTTCTGCCAGGCCTTCATGACGGCGCTGTTCCGCTACATCGGCCCGGACATCGACGTTCCCGCCGGCGATATCGGCGTCGGGGGCCGCGAGATCGGGTATCTGTTTGGCCAGTACCGCAAGCTGACGGGCTGCTTCCACGGGTCGTTGACGGGCAAGAGCCTCAACTGGGGCGGTTCGAACCTCCGGCCCGAGGCGACCGGGTATGGGGCGGTCTACTTCGCCGAAGAGATGCTGGCGACGCGCAAAGAGGGGATCGCCGGCAAGACGGCCACCGTCTCCGGGTCCGGCAACGTCGCCCAATACACCGTCGAGAAGCTCAACGCCCTGGGCGCCAAGGCCCTGACGCTGTCCGACTCCAACGGCACCATCGTGGACCCCGACGGGATCGACGACGAGAAGTTGGCATGGGTCATGGACCTGAAGAACGTCCGACGCGGCCGCATCCAGGAGTACGTCGAGAAGTTCCGCAAGGCCGAATACCTGCCGGGCAAACGGCCGTGGTCGGTCCCCTGCGATCTGGCGTTCCCCAGTGCCACCCAAAACGAGGTGGACGAAGACGACGCCAGGCAACTCGTGGCCAACGGCTGCGTCTGTGTCAGCGAAGGGGCCAATATGCCGTCGACGCCGCGGGCGGTGGATGTGTTCCAGGAGGCCGGCATCCTCTACGGGCCAGGCAAGGCCGCCAACGCCGGCGGCGTGGCCGTCTCCGGCCTGGAAATGAACCAGAACGCCGGCTGCATGAAGCGCTCGCGGGAAGCGGTGGACGAGCAGCTTCGCGGCATCATGTGCTCCATCCACGAGAATTGCGTCAAGTACGGCACCAATCCCAACGGCGTGGTGGACTATGTCCGCGGGGCGAACACGGCGGCGTTCGTCAAGATCGCCGACGCGATGCTTCAGCAGGGCTACGTCTGATCCGATGGGGCCCGAGCCATCGAGGGCATTGGACGAAGGGATCTCCGGGCCGGTTGAGCCGGGCCTGGGTGGCATCCGCCGGTCGCAAGGGCAGCCGGCGTCCGGCGGATGCACCCAATATCTCTGCTGACCCCAGGAAAAAAATGCTTGCCTTGAGCGGAACAGGTCCATATACTACGGGTTTTCACGCAGGGCCGGTAAACGATCTTCTCAAGGAGACTGTTCGGTGAAGACAGAAATACTCGATCACGTTGAGAGCACGAACCTCAAGAACGCCATTCCGCACTTCGAGATCGGCGACACGGTGGACGTCCATTGCCGGATCAAAGAGGGCGACAAGGTGCGCACCCAGATTTTCACCGGTACGGTCATCGCTCGGGAAGGGCGGGGCATCAACGAGACCTTTACGGTCCGACGGATCGTGAACAACGAAGGTGTCGAACGGAAATTCCCGGTCCATTCCCCGAATGTGCTGGACATCCGTCCGATTCGCAGCGGCAAGGCTCGGCGGGCCAAGCTGTTCTACCTGCGAGGCCGCACCGGCAAGGCGGTCAAACTGGCTCAGCGCCATAGCAAGCACACCGTTTCGAAATAGCCACGAGGGCCCGCCATGCGGGCTTTCTGTGCAACGATGGGCAACATGGAGGCCGCAGTGATTTGCGGCCTCTTTTTTCGGCGACCGACGGGCGTCCTGTGGACGTACACCACGAGAGCCGGGAAGCCGGGGGCTTCGGACGTGTTGCTGTTCAATCGACGCAGACTGTTCGCCGACCGAGTCAAGCTCGGCCGGTGGGGTGAGAAGCGAAGCGAGCGGTTCCTGAAGGGCAAAGGATTTAAGACGCTGGCGCGCAATTTCTCCTGCCGGACCGGAGAGTTGGATCTGGTCATGGTCGATCCCGACGGCGTCATCGTTTTTGTCGAGGTCAAGACCCGCACTCGTGAGCGTTTCGTTCCCACCGAGGCGGTCATCACGGCACCCAAGAGGCGGCGGGTCGCACGGGCCGCACGCTATTTTCTTGCCCGCCACGATATCCAGGATCGAATCTCCCGCTATGACGTCATAACGATCGTCGTCGGGGATTCCGGCCGCCCGGAGATCCGCCACTACGAAAGCGCCTTCTCGCCGTAGCCAGGGCGGTGTCTGGCGAGGCTGCGCATTCGGACTGTTCCAGGCGATGTGACGGGCTGGCTATGGGAATCGGACCTTGGCCAGATAGATGCTGGTCTTGCCCTGGTGGCCCGAGTAGTAGCTGACATAGAGCGTCTGGTCGCGCCAGAGCAGGCCGGGATAGCTGGTGTCGCCGCCGCTGGGCAGGTTGAGCAATCGCGCCATTGTTTTGTTCTCGACGTCGAGCACGGCCAGTGCCGTGTGTGGCCCCCCCTGGTGCATGCGTCCGGCGGCGATCCAGAGGCCGCAGGGCAGCCGGAGGAGGTCGGGTCCGCCGAAGGCGTTGAACTCGGTCCCCAGGTCATGCCATGCCCACGAGGTGTAGTTGGGTTCGCTGATCCCCAGCATCGTGCTGGTCGGGGCGTCGCCGAAGCTGTCGCGCCGGACCAGCGCATAGCAGGTGCCGTCGGGCGCGAATCGCAGGGTGGTCTCGTTGGGAGAGCCCTTGTCAAACAGCCGCGCGACGAGCGGTTCGTACGTGAGCCCGTCGGCGCTCTTCAGCAGTGACAGGTAGCGGTCGCCGTTGCCGCCGGCGGTGTAGGAGACGCCGTAGGCCATGCCCTCGTGCCAGGTGACGCGCCAGAGCCAGCGGCCCGGCTCGCTGACGATCACAGGCTCGGTCCATGTGTCGCCGTTCTCGGAGAAGGATACGAAACTGCCGGTCGGCGCCGGTTCGCTGTCCTGTTTTCGCGGGGCGGCGCCGCCGATGAGCATGAGGCGTCCATCCGGCGCGATCGACAGGTGCGCATCGCGGAAGTCGTAGCCCTGAAACGAGATCAGAGCCGCCGAGGTCCATGTGTCGGCATCCGTCGAGCGCAAGACGCGAATCCGCCCATCGGCCGAAACGTGGCCTCGCCCTTCGCGAAAGGCGCAGTAGAACTGGTCGCCGAAATACACCAGATCGGTAAACGCGTTGTGGGCAGCGTCATCCCAGATCTTCTTGACCTCAATGAGTTCGGCGTTGATGGGTGTCGTCGCGGCAGCGGCGATGCCGCCGAGCAAGGTCAGGCATAGTGCGATCATTCGTGCTTGCATGGTGCTGCTGTCTCCCCGTCCTTCCGTTGTCAGTAGGCGCCCTGGACGCGCATCGGGATGCTGAAGAGCGCGTCCATCGCGGTGATGAACAAAGTGTGCCGATCGGGCCCGCCGAAGCAGACGTTGGCGGTCCAGCCCTTGTTGATGTCGATCTGCTCGATCTTCTCTCCGGTGGGATTGAAGACGGTGACGCCGCGCCCGGTCAGATAAACGTTGCCCTCGGTGTCGATCGTCATGCCGTCCGAGCCCATCGAGCAGAAGAGCGTCTTGTCGGCCAGTGTCGCGTCCGCGTTGATCCTGTACCGATAGGTCTTGCGGTCTCCAATGTCGGCAACGTAGAGGAGCTTGCCGTCCGGGGTGCCGATGATGCCGTTGGGCTGGACGAGATCGTTGGCGACGCGGACGACCTTCGCGCGGTCCGGCGTGACATAATAGACGTGCTGGCCGTCCTGCTGCATGGCCGGGTCGCGTTTCCAGTAGGGCCGTTTGTAGAGCGGGTCGGTGAAGTAGATGCCGCCCTTGGGATCGATCCACAGATCGTTGGGCCCGTTGAGCAGCTTGCCGTCGAAGTTGCGGACGAAGACCGTGACGTTGCCCTGCGGATCGATCATCCACAGTTCGTTTTCCATGTCGGCGCAGGCCCAGAGGTTGCCGTCGGCATCGAAGAACAGGCCGTTGGAGCGGCCGCAGGGCTTCATGAAGTCAGTCAGCCTGCCGTCCACCGACCACTTGCAGATCCGGTCGTTGGGCTGATCGGTGAAGAAGACGTTGCCCTTGGCGTCGGCGGCGGGACCCTCGGTGAACTGAAACCCGTCGGCCAGCAATTTCACCTCGGCGCCGGGCGCCGTCACTCCGCGCGGCTTGGCCGCCTGCGTCGTGATGGCCACCAGTTCGATGCCTTCGTTTCGCCCGAGGTTGCGGGAGTATCTTCGTTCCTGCGGGTTGTTCCAGTGCTCGTGGGTTCCGAGACTGGCCAGACGCACCACGTTGCCGGCGTGGTCCGGGTCATAGAACGTGCCCGAGGGCGGATTGTGGGCCAGGGCCGCCTCATGCAGATAGTCGTCGGCGCCGTCTGTACGGGCCTCCTTCAGTTCGGCTCGAAGGAAGTCCAGGCCGACCGAATCGATGGCCACCGGGTCCTGGCTGGCCAGGAGGCTCGACGTCCAGTGCCCATTGAAGGGCGCCGATTTCCACCTGGTGGGCGCCTGTTCCCTGGGATGGACGCCGCTGTACAGGCCGTCGAGCAGATAGAGCACCGTCTTGCCGCCGATCTGGCAATGGCCCATCAGGTCCACGAGACTTCGGTATTCGCCGCGGCCCCTGCTGAAGGCGCTCGGGTGCATGTCGTACCAGCCCTTCTCCGGCGGCAGTCGGAGCAGCGAGCCGTAGTGGTTCTTCGCGCAGAGCGTCACGCCGGAGCCGGTGTGGGCCTTGAGGTTGGCGAAGTTGACCAGATAGGCCGCCTCGACGAACGCCTTGGGCAGGCAGTCCTGCCGGGCGCCCTGCGGATCGCAGCTCCAATAGAGAGGGGCATCCGAGAGGGTCATCTGCACGCGACCGGGCCTGTGCTTGCAGTCGAGATAGGTCACATCGGGAAACTGCCGATGCAGCAGCTCGTAATACTCATTCGCGAAATAGGCCAGACTGTCGCCGACGGCGATATCGGATTGGGCCACGCCCGCCGCCCGCGTCAACTGCCCGAGCAGGGCCGCGATCAACTGCGGCGAGGTGTTCATGTAGTCCTGCCAGCTATCGAGGTTGTACGTCTGTGGATTGACGCCGCCGTGGGTCCGGATGAAGCCGACGAAGTTCACCTTGACCGTGATCTTCTCGCCGGGCCGATACCCGACGTCGCCCCTGCCGCTGACCTTATTCTGGTGGCGGAACAGGGCATCCCAGGCCTTGGCGTCCGTGTTCTGGCCGGTCAGAGTGCGAATGGCTCCCGACATCATGGCCTCGCAGGCAGCCGGATCGGTCTGCTCGTCCTGCCACGGGTGGCCCTGGCCGGGGCCGGCCCACTTCGCCGCCTGCGGATCATGGACCCAGACGACGCGGCCGGGGTAGATGCCTTTGCCGATGCCGATTGGGCCGCCTTCGCTCGCATCCGTGGCCGCCGCGCCCGCTTGGGCGCCCGCGCTCACTGCCGCCAGGGACACCGCCGATGCCTTCAGAAACGCGCGACGTGAGAATCTGGACCTTTCCATAGCCGTCTCCCTGTGTATTCGTGCTCGTACCCACATCACTGTCTGGATAGGGCGAACCCCCACCCCACTCAGTTCGTCGTCCGACGGCCGCCTGCTCGGCCCTCGAGCAGATCATTGTATCATGCGAAACGACGCAAGTCTTGGCATTTCTGCCATCTTGGCTCCCAGGGCAAACCACGCTACAGTGGGGCGCATGCAACCGACACAGATCCAGCAGAATCGGCTCCATGGCGACCTGGCGCATCTCTGGCCGCTGGTCAGCCCTGCCGAGGAATATGCCGCCGAGGCCCGTTGTTGGCGGGATGTGCTGCGGGGCAGGTTGGGCCCGGGGCGGCACCGGGTGCTCGAACTGGGCGTCGGCGGCGGGCATCACCTCTCGCACCTGACCGCCGATTTCGAGGCGACCGCCGTGGACCTGTCCGAGGCGATGATGCGTCATTCGCGACGGCTGAATCCGACCGTTGAGCATATCGTGGGCGACATGCGGACCGTGCGCCTGGGGCGAACGTTCCAGGCCGTTCTCATTCACGACGCCGTCAGTCACATGCAGACCGAGGCCGATCTGAGGGCGGTGTTCGCGACGGCGGCGGCCCATCTGGAGCCGGGCGGGGTCTTCATCACCAGCCCCGACCATTTCCGGGAGACCTTTCGCGATCCGTTCGTCGATTCGGCCACGCATTCGGACGGTGAAACGGAACTGACGTTCATCGAGTTCGCCTATGCCCCCGACTCCGCCGACACGACCGTCGAGACGATCCTGTTCTACCTGATCCGCGAAAGAGGTCAATTGCGGATCGAGCTGGACCGGCTCACGACCGGCCTGTTCGCGCGTCAGCGATGGCTGGACCTGATGGCGGAGGCCGGCTTTGAGGTCGAGTGCTGTCGTCGCGAGCTGAACGGCGCCGACGCGCAGCCGGACCTGCTGGTCGGAACGCTGTCTGAACGGAATCCGTGATACCTCGGGCGCATCGTGCCGCAAGGCCGAGGCGGCGGCGTCGGATGGGCAGAGGGGGGCAATGGATTGCGGAGGCGGCGAGGGTGGTCGCATCGCCGTGCGATGCGGCGTGTGCCGTGTATCCGCCAATGTGTCAGCCGGACCGCCGAGCATAGCCTCCTGAATCCCTGAGTCGGAAATGGGCGTTTTCGGTTGACAGGTCTGTAACGAACCCCTAAGATGCGCCATCTACTGTCGGAGTATTGACGGTGGTGGTGCAACGTTGGGCGGTCCACCGTCCCTGTGAAGCACGCTATGGGCTCGCTGGCGGCGCTGGTCGCACGTCTGGTAAATGCTCGAAAAACCCCGATACCGGGAGTGTTTCTTTTCTTTGGGGAAAACGGTCTATGAGTGACTACATCGTTCTCGTCAAGCAGGTCCCTGACGTCTCGCAAATCACCGACAACGCCTTCGACCCGGAGACGGGCACGCTCGTCCGCTCTCGACTGGCCAACGTGATCAACGAACTCGATGCCCAGGCGCTCGGGTTCGCGCACTACATGAAGCAGATCAGCGGCGACGCCAAGGCGCGGATCGTGGCGTTGACGATGGGCCCGCCGATGGCCGAAGAGGTGCTGCGGTATAGTCTGGCCCGTGCGGCCGATCAGGTGGTGCTTCTGACGGACCGCTCGCTGGGCGGCGCCGACACGTGGGCGACGGCCAATCCGCTGGCCTACGCGATTCGCCGGATCGTCAAGGAAATCCTCCACTGCGGCGACGACTACTTCGTGGTCGCCGGCATGCAGTCGGTGGATGGCGATACCGCTCAGGTACCGGGGCAGATCGCCGAGGAACTGCAATTGCCCTGCATCGCGTATGCCACCGGCGCCGAGTACAAGAAGAAGCGCTTCGAGTTCACAAGGATCATCAGCGGCGGCAGCCAGACCGTGGCGACCAGGAAGATGCCGGCCGTCATCACCGTGGCCAAGTACGAATACCCGCTGTTCGCGACGTTCGCCGGCACGCGGTGGGGCAACAAGGCGGACCTCGTCAAATGGGGCGCCGACGACATCAACGCCACTCACATCGGGGCTAAGGGCTCCAAGACAGCGGTGATTCGCGTCTTTCCGCCGGGCAAGAGCACCCGCAAGTGCCAGGAGGTCAAAGACGCCGGATCGCTGGCGAAGGTCATCGTCGAGAGTTTTAAGAGCAGCAACGGAGGAGGGGGCAAGGCCGACGAGGGCCCGGGACCGTACGTGCTGCCGGCGCGACGCAAGAGCCTGCTGGAGCGGCCGTATGAGGCGACGAAGAAGGAGCAGGACGACTACGACATCCTCAGCGGCATCCTGAAGGAGATGAAAGTCAGCGATGTCAAGCAACTTGACGACGCGACGAAGGACAAGATCGTCGAGAAGGCCGGCGGGGCATTCCACAAAAAGGCCCTCGACGACATGATCGCCGGGTTGAATCTGGCCGATCCGGCCTTCCAGGGCGAGGTGTGGGTCGTCGCCGAGCACAGCGGCGACGGCGTCATCCACCCGGCGACGTTCGAACTGACGGGCAAGGCGCGCGAACTGGCCGATTCGCTCGAGACGAAAGTCGGTGTGTGCATCGCCGGCGACAACGTCGCGCATATGGCCGAGGAGCTGATTGCGGCCGGCGCCGACCACATCTATGCGATCGAGCACAAGCTGCTCAAGGAGTTCGACCCGACGGCCTACCGCAAGGCGGTCTCCGATGCGATCGACAAGTACGTGCCGCAGATCGTGCTGTATGCGGCGACGCCGCAGGGGCGTATGCTGGCGCCGATGGTCTCGTACAAGACCGGTTGCGGGCTGACCGCCGATTGCACGGGGCTCGACATCCGCGACAGCTCGCGGAAGGGCGATATCGGCTTGCTGCTCCAGACCCGTCCGGCTCTCGGCGGCAACGTCATGGCGACGATCCGCACGAAAAACTCCAAGAGCCAGATGGCGACGGCTCGTCCCGGTGTGATGAAACGCATCCCCGCCGACCCGAAGCGCAAGGGCAAGGTCATCAAGCACAAGGTCGAGCTGGCCGACGACGACATCAGTCTCGACGTCATCCGCACCGAGCTCGGCAGCGGCGAAGTGAATTTCGGCGCCGAGGCCATCGTTTCGGGCGGCAAGGGCATGCAGAGCCGCGACAGCTTCGACCGGCTCCTTCACATACTCTGCTCGGAGTTGGGCAAGAAGCTTGAGACGGAGGTCGAGTTCGGCGCCTCACGTGCGGCGGTCGAGCAGGGCTTCGTCGAGCGCGTGCACCAGGTCGGTCAGACGGGCACCGCCGTCGGGCCGAAGCTCTACGTTGCGATTGGCATCTCCGGCGCCATCCAGCACATGATCGGCGTCGCCAACACCGAAACGATCGTGGCGATCAACAGCGATCCGAACGCACCGATCTTCAAGCAGTGCGACTACTATATCGTGGGAACCGCCGAGGACGTGATTCCGGAGCTGGTGCAGGCTCTTGAGAATGCGTGAAATGCCAAAGGTCCAATGGGTCCAGCCGGACCTATTCCCTGTTGATTGAGGAACGGAACGTGCCGAACAACAACGAATACAACAAGGTCTCGGTTTTGGTGGTGGGCGCCGGCCCGGCCGGTCTGGCCACGGCGATTCAACTGCGGGTCCTCCGGCCTGACATCGACGTGTGTGTCATCGACAAGGCCCTCGATCTGGGCAATCACAATCTCTCCGGCGCCGTGCTCGAAAAGGAGCCGTTGCACTCCCTGCTCGATGCGGCCAAGCCCGATTGGCGCGACACCGATGAGGCCAAGGACGTCCTGGCCAACGTGATCGACAAAGACGACATCATGTTCCTGCTCGGCCGGGGCATGTCGTTCAATATCTTCTGGGCCCTGAAGATGGCCAAGAGCATGGGCATCGGCTGGGGCCAGATGATCCACCACGGCGACTACTCGCTCTCGATCAGCAAGCTCACCAAGTGGCTCGGCAACATCGCCCGCGAGAAGGGCGTCGAGGTGCTGACGGGGTTCGCCGCCGATCGCATCGTGATGGATGGCCCGACGGCCGTCGGCGTCAAGCTGATCGATCAGGGCGTCGACAAGGAAGGGCACAAGCAGCCCAACTATGTCGAGGGCGAGACCATCGAGGCCAAGTTCATCGTATTGGCCGAGGGCTGCGACGGCCTGGTCACCGAGCGGTTCGTCGAAGCCGCCGGCCTGAAGCGCGAATCGCACCAACTCTACTCGCTCGGCGTCAAGGAGCTGATCAAGGTCACGCCGGAGCAATACGCCAAGTTCTCGCGCGGCCGCGTCATCCATGCGATGGGCTATCCGATCTGGACGCCGGTCATCGGCCCCGGCATGTTCGGCGGCGGAATCGTCTACGCCGGCGCCGAGGACCATCTGGCCGTTGGCATGATCGTCGGCTTGGACTGGAAGTATCGTAATTTCAACGCCCAGGACGCGCTGGTCCGTCTCAAGGAGCATCGCTACGTCAAGCCGTTCATCGAAGGCGGCACGGTCGTCGAGGCCGGCGCCAAGATGATCCCTGAAGGAGGCTGGTACGCGGTCCCGCGCGATCCGCACACCGGCAGTGTCGGCAAGGGCAACGTCATGATCCTGGGCGACAGCGCCGGCTTCGTGAACATGCTCAAGATCAAGGGCCTGCACAACGCCATCGATTCGGGCATCCAGGCCGCCCGGGCCATCGTCACCTGCATGGACAAGCCCGAAGGGGCTGCCAGGCGGTACACCGACAACGTCGAGGGCTCGAACATCGCCAAGGAGATGAAGATCGCGCGGAACTCACGGCACACGATCGCCAAGTTCGGGCCGTTGCAGGGCATGCCGCTGTCGGTGTTGGGCGGGTGGCTGCCGAAGTTCAAGGTTGAGCCGGATTACGAGATGATGACGACGGCGCCCTATCGTCTCAAGCCGAATCAGAACTTCGACAAGGACACGTTCACTGCGGTCGCGGCCACCGAGCATCGCGAGGAGCAGCCGTCGCACCTGACGATCCTCGACAGGACGATCTGCGAGACCAAGTGTACGCCTGTCTACGGCAGTCCGTGCATCACGTTCTGTCCCGCGGGCGTCTACGAGACCATTCACGACGAGGTCAAGCCGGCCAACCCGTCGAACTGCCTGCACTGCAAGACCTGCCAGCGCAAGTGCCCGTTCGACAACATCCGCTGGACCGCCCCCGAAGGCGGCGGCGGACCCCGATACAAACGAATGTAGAGAAGATCACCGAGCAGTGCCAATGATGACACTCGTTTGCGGTGCGCCTATAAGGGCATCCTGCAGCGTGGAGATATTGCCCGTGATTGTGAAACCGGAGGATGACCCGTCCGGCCATCCTACGGTTTGGAGTCGCCGAGCATTTGCCGTGTGTATCGAAGGAATGCGTCAGCATGTGCAATGATTTCCTGCACTTGCTCTTGCGTAATCTGAACAAACTCGCGGTAATCGGCGCCCTGGCGCAACTCAAATGCCTCTCGCAAATACCGGCCATAGTCTACAGGGAAGGCGCCCGTCTTGATGAAATGCCGGCCGAGCAGGCTCAGTACGCCGCTGTGCTTGCTGGCTCCAAGTCCCTTGGACGCAAGCAACGCCAACCCGCAGTAGAACATTGCATAGTAGGCGCGATTGACGGCATCGCGTTCATGTCCGGCGGCCGCCAACTCCCTCGCGGCATTCAGTGTTTCCTGCGCCTGGTCAAGCCGATAGGCGATCAATCTGCGAGTATCTTCACTCATACAGAGCCTGTCCCTCCCTGCGAGCAGCCATGACGAGAGGGGAAGACCGAAGAGGGCTGTGCTCTATCTCATCCGTCGTGTAACAAATCGCAGAGATTACCCTGCCACACTGCAATTCGGCATCGAAACAGACGCCGATGATCTCCTTCTGCATCGTCCAATCAAGCCTGGGAAGCACGACGAGCAGATCGATGTCCGACTCTTCGTCGAGATCCCCACGGGCCGCAGAGCCGTACAGGATCACTTCCACCGCCCCGAATCGAGTGCGAAGGGTTCTCACCACATGCGACAAGACCTTTTGTTCGTCGATGCTCAATTCCATATGTGTACCTTCGCGCAAGGTGCGTCATCTGCGACCACGATCGATTGACCTCAATATAGTCCATGGTCGAGAGAAGGTCAAGTGACCCTTGGCCAACCCCTCGAACTGCCTGCACTGCAAGACCTGCCAGCGCAAGTGCCCGTTCGACAACATCCGCTGGACTGCCCCGAAGGCGGCGGCGGACCCCGATACAAACGAATGTAAGACCCGCGCTTCCCGCGCCTGCGATATCAGGAAACCACGGGCGAGGCCCTCCACAGCCTCGCCCGTTTCATTCAGTCCATGTCATCGGTCGGCGTTGGCTGCGGTGATCCCGAGTTTGTCCGCAAGTTGCCCGAGTTCGGCGACGTCCGCAGGCGTCAGTTCCAGGTACGCAGTACTGACGCCGTTTGGGATGGTATAAACCACACGGATGGGATCGGGGATATCACCTTGCCGGTAGGTCGGGTGCCGGGTGATCTGCCCCAGGAGTTCGCCGATCATCTCTCGGACGTCTGTGACTCTCTGCTCTCCGATGACGTGGAAGCAGTAGGTCTTCTTCAGATCGCCGATCTGGAGCCGTCGGTGATCGGCTCCAGGCGAAAGAATCATCACACCATCTGTTGAGAAGCCGTACGGAAAGAGATCGTAGGCTGTCTCCAGCTCGGCCGTGACATCGACCAACTGCATGCCGAAGAGTGCGACAGGTTCGAGTGGATTCTCCAGAGTGATTGGCGTCATCCTCAGCGTCATCTCGTCGTCCCGTGGGCGGTTCACGAACGGCGCCAGCGCAACGGCTTTCTGATCGATTTCGCCGGCGAACGCCCGCAAGGTCAACGTTCCGACCTCAGGAAGGCCGGC
>JAAYBA010000492.1 GCA_012719085.1 Planctomycetota bacterium | reverse complement strand
TCGGCGGCCCAGTAGCTGAACCGGGGGCCATCGACCACGGCGGCATTCGCTCCCAGGATCGACGCCGACCGTCGTCTGGCGAAGACCTCACTGATCGAGGCCAGCGGCACGGCGGCACCGATTGTGCGAGCATGAAGCGTGCAGGGGATGCGAGAATCCGTGGCAGAGGCGATTTCCGGTAGGCAGGGTCGGGCGTTCATGGCTTGCCTATCGAATCGGCTTTTCCGAGCCGACGGTGTAGAGCCACCAGCGTTTCTTGCTCTGTTGTTTCGACCGAGCCTGTCGCTCGAAGTAGATCGTCATTTCAGGGCCCTCGGCCGTGCGAATTCTGTACCAGTGCTTTCGCAGATACATCTCAGGGCTTCCGTTGCGACAGGGCCCATCTTCCTTCCACGCCTCGATGACCTCGGCGACGGTATAGTGCTGGTCTCTCCAGGTGAACTGCTTCGGCAATCCCGGCTCGCCACGAGTCATTCCCGCCGCGTCGAATGTGCCTGTTTCCGGCTGGATCGGTTCGCTGACAAATCGTTCGCCCATCACGATACCCTCTCAAACCGGCGCGACGATTTCATCGACGTGCGGTCCGCAACTCTTCCACGATGGCGATTCCGGCCGATGTGCCGATCCGCTCGGCGCCCGCTTCGATCATGGCGATGGCCTGCTGTGCCGTCCGGATGCCGCCGGAGGCCTTGATCTTATACCGCGACGAGGTCTCCCTCATCAGGCGGATGTCCTCTACGGTCGCGCCGCCGGCCGGGTGCAGCCCCGTGCTGGTCTTGACGAAATCCGCGCCGACCTGTTCGGCCGCCCGACACGCAAGCACCTTCTGCTCGGCCGTCAACGCCGCCGACTCGATGATGACCTTCAGCAGCACCGGCGGTCGCATGGCCCGGCAGGCCGTCCACACCGCCTGCAACTGGCGCAGCAGGTAGCGCGTGTCCCCGTCGAGAATGGCGGCCAGATCCGCGACCATGTCAATCTCGTCGGCCCCATCGTGGATCGCTTCTTTCGTCTGGGCCACCTTGGCCTTGGTGGTGTCGGCCCCAAGCGGGAAACCCACCACCGATGCCACATGGACCCGGCTGCCGTGCAGTCTATCGGCCGCCGTCGAAACCCATCGTCCGTTGACGCAGACGGCGCAGAAGCCATAGCGCATCGCCTCATCGCACAACCGCAGGATCTCTTCCCGCGTCGCCTCGGCCTTCAGCAGCGTATGGTCGATCCGCCGAGCCATTTCTTCGCCCGAAAGGGCGGGTGTGTCGGGCAATCTCTGAGGTAGTGTGTCCATGGCCGTCATCCTACGTGCTGCTCATCTCAGACGCAAGGTTCCGCTGGTCTGGCGTAGAGGCAAGGCATGCCTCGCTCTTGCGTTACGGTGCTCCAAAGCCGAAGTACACATCGAACGAGGAACGTATGACTACTTGGTCAAGTGGCGTTTCTCGAAGAAGGTCAGTGCCTCGGCGACGGTGCGGAAGACGGCGTTGGCGGTTTGGGTGATGAATACGGAGGGATGCTGCTGGGCGGTCCATATGACGTAGACCTCTTTGGCGGCCTCGTGGGCGTGCTGGAGTTCTCGCTCGACGCCGCTGCTGATGGCGGCTCGCCCGTCGGACATCGCAGGAATGAAGCTGACGATCATGTCCGCCTGGTCGATGAGCAGAAAGTCGCGGGCGTAAATCTGGCTGTTGATGTCCCGCTCGATCTGGAGAACCTCGTCGGCACTGAGCCGGATCTGCCGGCCGCCGACTTCCACGTCGATATGGTCCCGCCCCTCCTGTTTGGCTCGCAAGGCATGCAACGGCAGAACAGCCTCTTCCAGATCGCCCGGATCGAAACAGATGAAGTGCTGCTTCATCTGCGAACGGAAACGGCCAATCTCGGCCAGCACGGCGTCCATCTCGGCCACCGCCGTCATCGGGAAACTCAGATAGGCCTTCTGGATGTGACGCTCGAAGGCGAGCCGGTAAAACGTTTCCGTGGTGTCTGCCTCGACGCCGCGGGCCAGGCAGTAGAAAGGAGCCGTTTCGTCGATCCCCTTACAGAGCATCTCGGTGCTGATAATCTCCTCTTCTCGCCAGACGATCAGGTCCTTGAGCGTGTGCTCGACGGCCCGGTGCTCCAGGAGCCGCTGATGCATCGTGGTGACCCCGTCGATCAGGCAGACGTACATATCGGCGCCGAGCTGACGCATCTGGTCGAAATCGACGGCCGGGAAGAGCCCATGCCGCCAGCGGAACGTGGCGTGGGTGTTGACGATCAGGTGCGGGGCCTGCCGCGCCTTGGCGAGGATGTCCTTGAATACGCTGCGACGCAGGGAATGCAGCCGCTTGAGAGAGATATCGAGAATCTTGCCCGGCGGGATATCGGGCGCCTCGGCGTACATCATGTCGCCGACGTTGTAGAGCAGAACCTCATTGCCGTTCTGTTTGGCGATGCGGCAGACCTTCTCCAGGTAGCTCTTCTTGTCCAGGCCCACCATTCCTGTGACGACGACGATCATATGCTCTCGTTGGATGTTCCCCGTCTCGCTGCCGATCTGACAGCGGGTCCGAGGTCTCAGAGGTTCTTCAATCGTTGCTGCCGGTCGTGGTCACGAATCGCCGCGATCAACTCTTCCATGTCGCCGACGAGGATTCGATCCAGGTTGTACAGCGACAGATTGATGCGATGGTCCGTTACGCGATTCTGCGGAAAGTTGTACGTTCGGATCTTCGACGACCGGTCGCCCGAACCGATCATCGTCTTGCGCTGGGAGTCCCGTTCGGCGCGACGCTGACTCTCGTATAGCTCGTAGAGGCGGCTTCGCAGCAGTCGCCAGGCTTTCGCCCGGTTCTTGTGCTGGCTCTTCTCGTCCTGCATGCTGACCGTGATGCCGGTGGGGATGTGTTCGAGCTTGATAGCGCTGCTGACCTTGTTGACGTTTTGCCCGCCGGGGCCGCTGGATCGGCAGACGTGCTCGATCACATCGTCCGGATTGATTTCGACGTCCACCTCCTCGGGTTCGGGAAGCACCGCGACCGTGGCGGCTGAGGTGTGGATGCGTCCCTGCGATTCCGTCTCGGGAACGCGCTGGACCCGGTGGCCACCGCCCTCGTATCCGAGTTCGGCCCACACGCCTTCGCCTTTGACGCTGAAGATCACCTCTCGAAACCCGCCCATTTCCGACGGGCTGAAGTCAAGCTGCTCGACCCTCCAACGGCGGCTCTCGGCGTATCGCGTGTACATCCCATAGAGGTCTCGGGCGAACAGTGCCGCCTCTTCGCCCCCGGTGCCGGCGCGAATCTCCAGGATGACCGCGTCGATTTGCAGGTCGTCGGCCATGACCAGGGTATTCTGCATTTCTTCGAGCAACTGCTCCTTGCGTGCGTTCAGTTGCTCGATTTCCTCTTCAACCAGGGCCTTGAGGTCCGGCTCAGCCGTCTCGTCGTGAAGCATTTGCTCGGCTTCTTCGGCGCCGGTCGCAGCCTTCACATAGTCGCGGTACTTGGTCACCAAGGAGCGGAGCTTGCCCTGCTCCTTGGACAGGGCGACAAGCCGCACGGAGTCTTTCGCGACGGCCGGATCGGAAATCATCGCGTCGATCTCGCGGTATCGCGCGTCGATCTGGCCGAGCTTCGTCAGAACGCTGTCTTGTGTGTTGCCCATTGGTTCCACGGGTCAGGAGTGAGCTTGGTCTCAGGCTTGACCGCCTGCGCATGCCTGCGCGGCACCGCAATAGCGGAAAGCCCCCGTCCCGCGGCGGGACGGCAGGGGGGACATGCACCGCGCGACTCGTCCGGCTAAGACTGCGTGTCTTTCTGGCTCTTTTTGAGGTACGACGTTCCGTACTTCTTCTGGAATCGCTCGATCCGGCCGGCGGTATCGACGAACTTCTGCTTGCCGGTGTAGAACGGATGGCACATCGAGCAGATTTCCGCATGGATCTCCTTCGAGGTGCTACAGGTCTCGAAGGTGGCGCCGCAGCCGCAATGCACGACGACCTTGTGGTACTGTGGATGTATGTCTTTCTTCATAAGAACGGACTCCGGAACAGACTCGAAACCCAACATTTTACTCGCCAAGCCGTAGGTTTCAAGAGAAATTTGTCGTCGATCGGGTCCGCACGCCGATATTTCCAGCGACTTGTCCGCGATGCGCCCGAACGCTACAATACGCCCTCAAGGGCGACCGGACCGTTCAACAGGTATGGGAGTAGACAAAATGATCGAGAACACGGTTGGCTGTGACCGAAAGACGCCTTTTCTGCCTTGTGTTGGCCTGGCGGCAGTGCTTGCCATGCTCCTGGCGTGCCAGTTGGGTTGCCGGGAGGAATCCTCGGGCTCTCAGGCCCCGGTTACGGAGACCGAGGTCAAGGTCACGCGTGTCGTTCCCCGCGAGCCGCTGGCGGCGGCCGAGGGCGTGCAGACCGACTCGCCCGAGATGGTGGAGATCGCCAATCCTCACGTTGGCAACGCTCCGCGGATCGTGATGGCGTCGGTCGAGCACGATTTCGGCGAAATTGGCCCGGACACCTCGCACAAGGCCGAATTCCCCTTCACCAATGCGGGCACGGCCCCGCTGCGGATCACGCAGGTTCGGAGTTGTTGCGGCGTGGTCACCCGAGGGGTCAAGCCCGGGCAGGAATACGCCCCGGGCCGGGGTGGGGTCCTTGAGATCGACTACCGCGCCACCAGCCAGCCGGGGTCGATGCGACGGAATCTCTACATCCAATCCAACGATCCGGCCCAGGGCCTCGTGACGCTGACCATCAAGGCCACGATCAAGCCGCGGGTGCATTTCGAGCCGTCGACCCTCAAGCTGTTTCTCAAACAGGACAATGCCGGGGCCGGCGACATCACCCTGGCCAGCCTCGACGGACGGCCTTTCGCCATCACGGGTTTCAGGGCCATCGGGATCAAGGCCGACTTCGATCCGAGGGTCGAAGCGACCGAGTTCGTCCTCAAGCCGATCGCGGACATCGAGAAGCTCAAGAGCAATCTTCGCGGCCAGATCAGCATCGACCTGACGCATCCCGAGTGCCGCAATGTCCGCATCCTATATGACGTCCTGCCTGAATTCGCCGTCAATCCGCCGACCATCATGCTGTTCAATCTCAAGGCGAGCCAGCCTGTGGAGCGGGAGATCTGGGTGCTGAGCAACTACCAGGATGATTTCGAGATCGAGAGCGTTTCTTCACAGAAGGGCATCGTGACGCTCGTGAGCAAGACGAAGATTCAAAATCGCTATCAACTGACGCTCCGGATTACGCCTCCGCCGGCCGAAGGCGAGCGAGCCGTTCTGTCCGATGTGATCGAAGTGAAGATCAAGGACGGCGAGACGGTGGCCGTTCAATGCCGGGGCTTCTATTGAGGAGTCCGCCCGCCGTGTCGAGCCATGACGCATCCATCGGCCGTGCGAGTGTAACATTCGTATTGGTAAGTCTTTGTGTTCTGGTCGGTGGTGCTTCCTGTCCGGACGAGGCGGCGCAGTCGCGCGTCTCGCGGCGTACCGAGGACGCCGGCGAGGTGTCGGTCTTCTTTACGGGCAGCGAGCTTGGCGCCCTGAAGCCTTGTGGCTGTTCGGGCGGCCAACTGGGCGGACTGTCCAAACGGGCCGCCATCTTCGACCGCTCGCCGGCCGCCGGGCGGGTGATCGTCGATACCGGGACCCTCGTTGCCGGTACGGGCGAGCAGGACCTGATCAAGTTTCGGATCCTCTTCGAGGCGTTCCGGCTTCTCGCATACGACCTGGTGCACCTGACCGATACAGACGTTCAGATCGCCCGGATGCTCGGTCTATCGGCCCCTCAGAACGGCCCCTTTGCCGTCATCGGCGCCCCTTGGGAACCGGATCGGAAGGATCTGCGGGCCGGTTTTGTCAAGCGACTGGTCGGCCGGGACGGCGAGGTCGGCGTCCGTTTCGTCTCTGTGGATGCTCAGAAGGACCGGCCGCAGTCGGCGGCCGAGCTGTTTGCCCGTCCGGGGGGTGAATATGGAGTCAATATCCTGATCCTGCGGAACGCCGACGCCGAATCCCGTCGCATCTGGGCCGAATCGGCCGGGGCAGATTGTCTGGTCGTGCCGTCGGATTCCGATGAGCCGCGGGTCCTCAGCGAGCCCGGCGAGCGGCCGCTGACGTTTGCCGTCGCCCGGTTCGGGCGGTATGTCAGCCGTCTGAGGGTCCGGTTTCCCGGTCCGGGGACCGAGCCCGCCCTGTTCCTTGAGGATATTCCTGTGGAGGAAACGCTTGCCGACGATGAGGCCCTGGTGAACCTGTACCGGCAATACCAGGAGCTTGTCCGACGCAGCGAATTGCTGGAGAAATACCCTCGCATCCCCCTTCCGGAGGGCCTGGAGTACGTCGGCTCCCAGGCCTGCCAGCAGTGCCACAGCTATGAACACGCCGCATGGAGCCAGAAGGCCCACGCCGACGCCTTCGCCACGCTCGTGCAGGTCGGATCGGACCGCGATCCGGAGTGCGTGATCTGCCACGTGATCGGTATGGACCGTGAAAGCGGCTTCATTTCCGAACAAAAGACGCCGCATCTGAAGGATGTCGGCTGCGAAAACTGCCATGGGCCGGGCTCCGAGCACGTTCGCAGCACCGGCTGGACGGCGACAACTGAGCCGAAAATGTCGTGCCTGGATTGCCATACACCCGAGCACAGCAGCGGATACGCCGGTAATGAGGCCGAGTATTTGGAAAAAATCAAGCATTGGAGGGAACCGTAGGTCGCCCCGCGTGTCAAAACACCAAGGAGAATAAGGTGGCCTATGGTAAGCACATTGCGCATAACATCGGTGGCGGTGATTTTCGCGGCGGCTCTGGTGGTGGTCCTGGTAGCCGGGCCAAGCTCGTCGGTCCCGAGTCTGCTGGCGGGTTTCGCTGTCCGGAACGATCCGGAGATCGAACGCATCCTCAATGAACCCAGCGTGGTCGAAGCATGGGTCAAGGCCCACGGCGAGAGCCCGCAGAGCGGGCAGGGGACCACGCCTCCATTGGTTCGCGAGGCCGAGGCGTTCAAGAACATCCTCGATCCGCCTCCGGCCCCGGTCAGTGCGACGGCCAAGTCGACTCCAACCGCTTCTCGGCCCCGGGCGGTGGCCAAGCCGGTGCCGTCGTCTGCGAAGTTCGACCTCGTCGGTACAACCGTTAGTCTCGCCAACAGCTTCGCTTACGTGCGTCTTCCGGACAAGACCTACCGCTGGGTACGGGAGGGAGACGAAATCGGACATCTGCTCATCAAGGAGGTCCGGAACGGGTCGATCGTCTGTTGGGACGGTCACGCCGATGTCGAGATGGTCACCGAATCCGTCCCGGTCACGTCCGGCCTTATCGAAGTGGGTGGTTCGACGGCCCCGCAGGCCGATTCTCGTGCCGCTGTCGTTGCACCACCGGCCGGCGGTCGCATTACAGGCCAACCGGCTGAGCGTCCCTGGGCCGCCGAGTTGTCGGTTGGCGAAGACGACGGCCCAATGAACGAACAGGAGCAGCAGGAGGTGGGAGACTTCATCGGCCGGCTCCGCGAACTCCAGAAGAGCGTCTCATCGACGCCGGACCCCAATTCGGTGCCCCAAGATGCCGATGAGGCGGTCAAGAAGCTGATGGCCGAGTACAAGTCATCCCGCGTCAGCCCTGAAGAAGCCGAGAAAGTCGAGGATTTGGGCAGGGAATTGAACGAGTCGGCCGCCCCTTCTCCGGGCAACAAGCTCAGCGAAGTGCGGCGAAAACTCCATATTCCCCGCGTCATCCAGAAATAGTCTTCTCGGTCCTTGCCCGCCGATTTCCGGACCCTCCGGACCGTGGTTCTCGTTGCCGTGGGTTTGCCGGCTCAGAGGGTTCTCGGCCGGTCGCATCGCCATGTCGCTCGCCGCGTGATTATCAGACATACCGGATCGAATTGTCTTTCCATGCGTCTTCGGCGTCGCCCGCGAGGCGGTTGCCGAACCTCCGTCCGGATGGTCTCGCCTCGATAGCAGTGCTGCCACCACGGTTTTTTTGGGTGGCGCGGGAACTTCCGGTCTTCTGCGATGTCTGAATAAGTGGGATTGGGTGTGTTCGAGCCGGCTCGCCGAGCAGGGGGGCCGTGGTTCTTTGCACAGCCACCGTCGCTCGTCGGCTGGTTGGACCGGACGATCCGCTCCAGACAGGCCGGCGTCGGCTTTCTTGACGTAGAAGACATCGTTGTCTTTGAAGTAGCATGGAGAAGGGTGATTTTGATGCGGGGTAATGAGCGATGACGGAACGGCATTTCTCGAGTACGAGGCGCCACAAGGTGCTGCTCGCAGTTCTTCTGGGCCTCTGCATGCTGTGCAATGGACCCTTGTCGGCTTCCGACCAGGGCGTCCCGTCGGGGGGGACCGATCATCGGTTCATTTCCCTGACGCACATCTCTCCCGAGCGCGGCAGAGAGTTCCTTTCGACACTCAACCTGGCGACCGCCTCCCGCATGCCGGGGACGGACGCGTTGCTGGTGACGGCAGGTCCCGAGGACCTTCAGAAGGCGGTGGCCCTGCTGAGTCTCGTCGATGCGCCGGGCGACTTCGAGGTACGACGGATTGGGCCGGTGTCCAGCGACCAGGGTCTGCCGTCGAACGAACAAATCGCCGCCGCCGTAGGCAACATCTGCATCGGAAGCTTCACCCAGCCTCCGCGTCAGATGGGCATGGCCAGGGCGATCGTCGATGTGCACAACGGTTCAATCTGGGCCATTGCTCCGATCTTCCAGCTCCAGGACATCGTATTGGCCGTCGAACTGGGACCGCAGGTTCTGGAGCAGCGAAAGGCCTCGTCCGGACAGGGCGTCGGGCGGATCGCTTCGACGACCGCCGGCGAGCCGAATCTTGCCGCGCAGGGTCCGACAACACCATTGCCGGCCCCGGCCGGGAGTCCGGCCAATCAGGCCGATTCAGAGAAGATCATCCTGCCCGACGACATGCAGCGCAAGCTTCTTGAGACGCGGCTGTGGGCCGCGGAGCTGAACGCGGATCGTGCGGGAACGTCCAATATCGGGCTGTTGCCCGCCCGCTTGCTCGAAGCCGAACGCAACCCCCTGGCCCTGGACCTGGCGCTGGGACAGGCCGATGTCGGCGCGTCGGCCTCGCCGCTTGCCGACCCGGCCACCGATGCGGCCCGCAGTGCAGCAGAAGAATCGCCACTGCGGCCCGGACAGATCGTGCCGGTCCCCGTCGGTCCGGCCGATTCCGTTGCCACGTCACAGGCGTCGAGCGAGACCACCCCGCCCGCTCCCGCCGACGGCGGATATGAACGGGTGGCCTTGTCGGAAGACGACCGCATCGTCGATTTGAACCTGCCCGAGAGGCTCCCGGTGATCCAGTTATTGGACCTCGTCGGCAAGTACATGAATCTGGACTACATCTACGACCCCGCCAAGATCACGGGGGAAGTGACACTTAAGTTAAATGGCGACCTGCGCGGGTCGATGAAGGTGAAGGACCTGTATCTGTTGTTGGAGTCTGTGCTGAAGTTTCAGAATCTCGTCATGACGCGACACAAAGGCAATATCGTCACGATCGTCCCGGTCACCGAGGCGCTCGACGTCGACCCCGGGCTTGTGGGTCCCGGCGGCCGGGCTGTGGAGGCCGGCGACGTGGTTGTCACGCGCGTTTTCCAACTCCAGTACATCGACACGACCAGCGCCCAGAATCTCCTGGACAGCATGCGGTTGTCCATCGGTGTGACACCCATTCCGGAGAGCGGGACGATGATCGTCACGGCCTATGCCCATCGGATGGGGCGGATCGAGCAGTTGCTGGAGATGGTAGACCGCCCCGGCGAGCCGCGCCGGTTCCGCTTCCGCCAGCTTCGGTATACCATGGCGATGAGCCTGGCGGAGAAGGTCAAGGCCTTGGCCGAGCAACTCGAAAGCGTTTCCGTGACGGTGGGCACCGATCAGACGAGTGGCACGCCGCAGAAGCAGCCTGGCGAATCCGATGTGGCCTATCGTCAGAGACTGACGCGCTGGCAGGCCCAGCAGCGGGCCCAGGCGGCGGCGGCGGCGAGAGCGGGCGGCGCGGCGGCGACGGCGGAAACGATGACCAAGCCCGGCGTCTATCTGGATGCCGATGAACGAACCAATCGGATTCTGATGATCGGCGTCAAGGACCAGTTGGACCTCGTCGAGGACCTGATCGATTCGTTGGACGTCGAGCAGCAGGATCTGCGTTCGATGAAGCTCTATCGGATTCGACACGTCGATGCCGATGAGGTCCGCAACAAGTTGCGGGAACTGGGGATCATCACGACGCTGCCGGAGACAGGCGTCGGCGGTCGCCTCACCGGGCAGCCGCGCACGACCGGGCAGCAGACGGCCGCACAGCAGGCGGCGGCCGCCGCGGCGGCCGCCAGAGCGGCCGCAGCAGTCAGCCCGACGGCGGCAGGCTTGACGTCGGAAGTGGACGAAAAGGGACCGGTCGGCGAGCCCCAGGTTGTGGTGGTGGAAGCCACCAACTCGCTTCTCGTCAACGCGACGGCCGAGCAGCACGCCCGGATCGAGACCATCATCAGCTTCGTGGACAGCGAGACGCACGAGGACGAGATCCCGTACCGGATCTATCCGCTCGAGAACTCCTCGCCCGATCATCTGGCCGAGGTGTTCCAGAGTCTCATTCAGGAGACGACGGAGTATCAGGACCCCGAAGGGAAGATCCAGACGAGCGTCACGAAGCGACGGGAGGAGGAGATCACCATCGTTCCCGATCCCAATACGTACTCGCTGATCGTCTACGCCAGCAAGAAGAACCAGGAATGGATCTCGAATCTGGTCAAGCAACTGGACAAGCGTCGTCCGCAGGTGCTGATCGACGTGACGCTGGTGGAGATCACCAAGACCGATGCGTTCAACTACGATCTCAACGTGATTCACAGCCTTCCCGACCTGGCGTACACGTCGGGCCTGACCGGGGGGATCGCCGAGGGCGTCACGTCGGGGACGATTCTGGACCGACTGGCGCAGAGCGACCGCAGTCAGTTCGCCGATTTCCAGTGGAGCGGCGACAACTTCAAGGCCTTCTATGGCGACAAGCACGTCAATGCTCTGCTGACGGCGATGCAGTCGAAGAACTACGGGCGCGTGCTGGCCAAGCCGAAGATTCTGGTCAACGACAACGAGCCGGGCGAGATCAAGACGACCGACACGACCTATGTCGAGAAGACCTCGTCGATTCCCGTCAGTTCCGGTGGCGCCGGGGCCGACACCACGCTGATTCAGACGGCCACCGATTACGAGGCCTATGACGCCGGCATCACGCTGAACATTACGCCTCACATCAGCGAGGGCGACCTGTTGCGCCTCAATATCAAGCTGACCCGCTCCGATTTCACGAGCGAAGACCCGAAGAAGCCGCCGAACAAGACGGCCAGTGAGCTGAATACCGCCGTGACCGTACCGGATGGAAGCACGATCATCCTCGGTGGATTGCTCAAGCTCAACCAGAGCAAGGGAGGCAAGAAGGTCCCGATTCTGGGCGATATCCCGCTGGTCGGTGGCCTGTTTCGAGGCGTGAGCAACTCCGATCGTGAGAACAAGCTATACATCTTCGTCAAAGCCGAGGTGATTCGACCCGATCTGGTCAGCGGCCTGGCGATGCAGGAACTGGAGCGGCTCAGCGAGCGGAACCGGTTGGCCTTCGAGCAGCATGAGAAAGAGTTTCAGAATTACCAGAGTTGGCCGGGGATCAAGGCCAAACCGGTCCAGCCGGAACGAGTCCTCGAAGCCCAGTAGGCAGGAAGATCGGACACACAGGCAGCCAGATCTATGAAGAATTTGTTGATACAGACGGCGGAACGGACGGGACTGGTCAAGGTCGAACAACTGACCAGCTTCCTGGACCAGAACGCCGGGCAGGGACGCCTGGATGAGGTGCTGCTCAGTTGCCCGTACTTCACCGAAGACGTGGTGCTCAAGCTGTTCGCCGAGTCCCTGGGCTGGGAGTATCTGTCGGAGATCTCGGAGAAGTCCGTTCCTCAGGAATTCATTGAATCCGTTCCGCCGATGTACGCCCAGCATCACTTCCTGATCGGCATCAAGTCGGAGGACAGCAACGGCGAGCTGACCGTCGTCCTGTCCAGGCCGCTGGACGCCAACGTGCTGGACAACGTTTCGAAGATGACGGGGATGCCGGTCCGGCCGGCGGTCGCAACGCGGGCGGCCATCACGGCGGTGATCGATGTCGCCTACGAGCAGCGCAACACGGTGATCGAAGAAGTCGCCGAAGAGCTGGACTCGCAGAACCTCGATCAGCTCGTCGACGAGGTCTCGGCCTCCGACGACCTGCTCGACGTGGTCAATCGTCCGCCGGTGATCCGGCTGGTCAACGATATCCTGTTTCGCGCCCTTCAGTTGCGGGCCAGCGACATCCACGTGCATCCGTACGAGACCAAGATCCAGATCCGCTATCGGATCGACGGCATTCTGTACGACGTGCTGACGCTCAACCGCAACGTGCTGCCGTTGATTACCTCCCGTATCAAGGTCATGGCGGGGATGGACATCGCCGAGCGCCGGATGCCGCAGGACGGCCGGTCCAGCGTGCGGCTCGGGCAGCGCGAGGTGGACCTGCGTGTGAGCACGGTTCCGACCAGCTTCGGCGAGCGCAGCGTACTTCGTCTGCTCGACAAGAGCACAGGCGTGTTCGCCCTGGAGGAACTGGGGCTGTGGCCGGAGGACCTCGAGAAGCTCGATTCGCTGCTGCATCGCGCCCACGGAGTGATCTTCGTGACCGGCCCGACCGGCAGCGGCAAGAGCACCAGTCTTTATGCCTATCTGAACCGGATCAACTCGGCCGAGAAGAACGTCCTGACGATCGAGGACCCCATCGAGTATCAGCTCGAAGGCATCAGCCAGATCCAGGTCGCCAGCAAGAAGGGCATGACGTTCGCCACCTCGCTTCGGCACGTCCTGCGTCAGGACCCCGACGTGATCATGGTCGGCGAAGTCCGCGACATCGAGACCGCCCGTATGGCGATCCAGTCGTCGCTGACGGGCCACCTGGTTTTCAGCACGCTCCACACAAACGATTCGGCCGGCGCGGTGAGCCGTCTGCTCGATCTGGGTGTCGAGCCCTATCTGGTCAGCTCGTCGTTGATTGCGATCATCGCGCAGCGGCTGGTGCGTCGCGTCTGTCCCGACTGCAAGCGGCCCATGACCCCGGCGCCCCACGAGTTGAGAGACCTCGGGCTCGAATCGCTCGATGAGCACAAGGATGCGAAGTTCTTCGTCGGTGAGGGCTGCTCGCGGTGCTTCCAGACCGGCTATCGCGGGCGAACGGGCATTTACGAGGTGATGTTGATCGATGAAGCCACTCAGGAGATGATCTACCGGCAGGAAACGGCCGGACAGATCAAGAGGCTGGCCGTCCAGGCGGGCATGCAGACGTTGCGCATGGATGGGGCCCGCAAGGTCCTGGCCGGGATCACGACGGCTTCCGAGGTCCTGAGAGTGACCCAGGCCGACGTATCGTAAGATCGGGCCATGGTTGGTCCGGCGTCAACGGGACGCAGACGTTTCAAGTGTGTCGGAAGTTCTGACGGTCAGAGTAGCGTATGCCGAGATACCAATACACGGCGATTGCCGCAGGGGGCAAGAAGGTCAAAGGGACGATCACCGCCGAGAGTCCCTATGCCGCCCGAAAACAACTGCGCGTTCGGAGCGTCCACCCTTCGTCCGTCACCGAGATCTCCTCGGCCACCGAGAACCAGCGGGCCCTGTTCCGTTCGTTTCGCAAGGTCAGCAAGTCGCAGATCGTCGATTTCACCAAGCAACTGGCGACGCTGCTCAACTCGGGCATCAAGCTGACGGAGGCCTTGTCGGTGCTGACGCTTCAGACGTCGGACCATCGGTTCAAGACGGCGTTGACGGAAATTCGTGACCGCGTCGTGACCGGCGAATCGTTCACCGACGCCTTGGGCGAGTATCGCGATTACTTCGATGTGGTCTATGTCGCGATGGTGCGGGTCGGTGAGGTCACCGGCACCCTGGGCGGCAGCCTTCGGACCATTGCCAATTTCATGGAAAAGCGTCAGCGGGTCGAGGCGAAGGTCATCACGGCGATGATCTACCCGATCGTGCTGATTTGCTTCTGTCTTTTGGCCGTCCTGATCCTCACGACGCAGGTCATCCCGAAGATCGGCGCGCAGATCGAGCGGGCCGGACAGGAGTTGCCCTGGATCACAGCGCAACTGATGAACTTCAGCCACGTCGTCATGAGCTGGTGGATTCTCGTCATCCTCGCCGGATTGGCGGCGATCGTCCTGGTCTTCCGCAAGATCTTCAGCACGGAACGCGGCGCCTATCTGCGGGACAAGTTCCTCCTGTCCCTGCCGTTCTTCGGACCCCTGATCAAACAGCGCGTGGTGGCCCGTTTTGCCTCGACGCTTTCGACGCTGATCGGCTCGGGCCTGGCGATGGCCGAGTCGCTTCGCGTGGTGGCCGAAACGACGGGCAACAGTCTGATGAAACGGGCGATTCAGCACGCCCGCGAGCGCATTCTCGCCGGTGCCGATATCGCCGCCCCGTTGCGGGACAGCGGCGTGATCGATCCGGCCATCGCCCATATGGTGGCCGTCGGCGAGAAGAGCGGCGAGCTGGAGACGATGCTCAAGAGCATCAGTGAGAACCTCGAGTCCTCGACCGACGTAGTGATAGAACGTCTGAGCGCGGCGGTCGAGCCGGTGATCATCATCTTCATGGCGGGTGTCGTCGGCGTGATCGCCTACGCCACCATCCTGCCGATCTTGCGAATCTCCGTAGTGAACTTTTGAGAGCGTATAGGAGTCGATGGATTATGAAGGAGAGCAAAAAGCGACAAGTCCGAACCGGTTTTACGATGGTCGAGCTGATGGCCGTCCTGATCATTCTCGGACTGCTGGCGGGCGTTGTGGTCAAGAACTTCGTCGGGCAGACCGAGCGGGCGAAGGTCACGACCACCAAGGCCAGTCTGCGGCAGTTGGCCAGCGCCGTCAATCAGTTCTACATGGACACCAACCGGTATCCCGCCGAGGACGAGGGGTTGTACGCTCTGATCGAGCCGCCGTCCGACGTTCAGAATTTTCAGCCGGGCGGCTATCTCGATACGACAGACGTTCCCACCGACGGCTGGGGCAATGAGTTCATCTACGAACTGTATCCCGAGAGCGGCAAGCCGTTCGTCATCAAGAGTCTCGGGGCCGACAGTCAGGACGGCGGCGAGGGCTACAATGCGGACCTGCTCAGCACCGACCGCTGATCGGATCGGCGCGAGGTTCCATGCGCCGGTTTTCAGGCAGCGGCCCCGGTCGCCGATCGGCGGCTTCACGTTGATCGAGCTGATCGTCGTCCTGTCCATGCTGGCGCTGTTCGTGCTGATGGCCCAGGTGAACCTGTTCGGGATGCTGCGCCGCAGCACGTTCAAGGCGCAGGTGCAGGGGTTTGTCTCGGCCATGCAGATGGCGGCCTCGGCCGCCGCCGAAACGGGCCGCCGCTATGAGGTGATCGTGGATGTCACCGAGCAGACCTACCTGCTGCGGCGGATCAGCTCGTCGAATCTGGCTGAGGTGCTGGACGAGGAAATCATCGTCGACGGGCACTTCGGCGACAGTTGTCGCGTCTCTCACGTCGAATTCGACGACGGCACCTACACCAACGAGGGGCGCGCCAAGTTTCGCGCTGGGCGTTCGGGCTGGCAATACGGGGGCAAGGTCGTCTTTCTCGATGAGAGCGAGCAGGTCCATACGGTTGCGGTCGGAAGGCTGATCCCGATCGTTCAGGTGCTTCAGGGCAACCCGGAACTGATGGGCCCGAAAACCAAAGAGCAAGTGTCGTCATTCTAGAATTCGTGGCTTCTTCGAGCCTCACGGAATGGATATGCATGGAAACCGGGCCAATTCGTTGAGCACAAGGCGGCAGACGACGCGGTCCGTTCGCGCGGGCGCATTCACGCTTCTGGAGGTTATCACATCGCTGGCCATCCTGGCGCTGGCCAGTTCGAGCGTGCTGCTCGTCATCCAGCGTTGCATGGCCACGGCGGCCAATTCCGCTTTCCACACCGTGGCGTTCGAGATGGCCCGCGAGAACATGGAGATGCTCCTGGCCTCCGAGACGCTCAGCGAGCAGGTGGAATACGGCACGAGCGACCGATACCCCAATATCACCTGGCGCACGGTGGTGGAGGCATTTTCTGAGCCGGTCGCCGGCCAGATGTGGCTGCGTGCGGTCTGCTCGGCCGAGTACACCGACCCGACCGGGGAGACCCAGACGGTCGAACTGGTGCATTGGATTACGACGCTGACCGATCAGCAGGCTGAAGAACTTCTCGACGATGAAGACCTCGATGCCCTGGCCGCCGAGCAGCTTCTCGATACACTCGAAGACGCTGCCGAGTATGCCGGGGTCGATGCCGATACGATCGGCCAGTGGATGGAGAACGGGCTTCTCACGACCGCCGACGGCGCGTTCATCCGGCACAACCTGGACATCTACGTACGCAGTCGGGGGAACCCGACCGATGAGGAAAAGGACCTTCAGGTCGACTCGATTGCCGCCTTGGCGCTGGTGCGCCAGGAGGCGACGGGGCAAGGCGATCCCGAGAGCGACTCCCCGGCGGGCAGCAGCGGCGTCGACCCGGCCACGGGGCTGCGCTACGACGAACTCGAGAAGATGGAGGTCCCCGAAGTCATGGAACTGCTCAGGAGCCGGCGGAACTGATCCCGACGGCCCAGCGCATGAGGTGGCGAATTCGCCATGAAGACGGCAAACGGACAATCCAGATGCGACCGGGGCTACTCGCTGGGAGAGATGCTCGCGGCCCTGGTCATCGGAGCGATGGTGCTCACCGCCATTCTCGGGGTCTACGGCCAGGCCAATCGGGCCGCCGAAGCCGTCCTGGACCGGATCGAATCGCCGTCCCTGGCGACCGAGGTCTTGCAGCGGATTGCCGAGGACCTCGACCGGACCCTGGGGGCCGATGAGAATGTCACAGTGGCGATCCGAAACGGGTTCGACAACGGATTCGTCACCGCCGAGTTGATCGTTCGCCGCGTCCTGAAAGACGCCGAGAATAAAGAGCAGACGCTTGAAGAGATTATCTGGCGGGCCGGCTACGACTACGACAGCGCCGTGCCCGGCCTGGTGATCTATCGCAGCCGCACCGGGGTCGGGCTGGAGGACAAGCTCCTCGACGCCCAGCGGGCAAATTGGGAAGACAACTATTCGTTCGTGCCCCTGTGTCGGGGTGTGACGTATTTTCGTATCGAAGTGCCCCGAGGAGATGGCGCGGTGGACCGGTGGCCGGGCCCCGCGGCCCCGCCCGGAGTTCGCGTGATCCTCTCATTCGCCAAGCCGTACGAAACCGTGCGTGGCACGCTGGATGTGTTCGACGAGCAGAAAATCAGTCGGACCATCGCCATCGACCGAATTCGAGCGATTCGATTCGCCGAGGCAGGTTCGGAAACCGAGGCGACAAACGCCGTCGAAGCCGTCACCGAGGACGAAGGCGGTTCTGGAGATCAACGAGTCAATGTGCAGCCGACTCTGCCGACAAGACGGAGATAGCGTCCGGGAACGCCGGGGCGTGATCCTACTGGTCACGCTGGTGATCCTGGTCATCCTCTCGACGCTGGGGTATACCCTGAGCGCCCAGGTGGCTGCGCGTCGGCATCGGGACCGCTTCATCGTCGATTATGCCCAGGCCCAATACGCCTGCACCTCCGCCATGAAGTATGCCATGACTTCGCTCGCCGACCTGCAGCCCTCCATCGTCCGCGATCCAAACGCCCCCGACTTCTCCGATGTCTTCGCCATGACCGAGCCGCAGTACCAGGAGTTGTTGGCCCAGATGGCGGCCGAGAGGGCCGTTGACGATCGAAGACTCTTCGGAGCAGAGACGACGAAGGATCGCAGGGCAACAGACCCGAACGATGCGAACGATGCTGACGAATCTTTTGTAGCGGCCTCAACGGCGTCGGTGACGATCCCCGGTCCGTACGGTCCCCGCTGGCCGCTCGTGATCGAGCCGGTCGAATTCGAGATCGGTTCGGCCAAGGTGACCATTGAGATCGAGGACGAGAACGCCAAGTACCCCCTTGGCTGGGCGCTCATCCAGGAGGAGAAACTCAAGGAGGAGACCGGCGTGGGGTTCGTCACGTTCTGCGAATGGATGGGCTATCACCCCAACGAGATCCGGGGGATCCGGGAAGAGCTGGCCGAGGTGGCCAAGGTCAGACCGTTCCAGGTCGAATTCAAGGCCCTGTCGGTGACGAGCACCGCCCCGACGAGCCTGAGAGAGAGGGTAACGCGGACCTCCACGGCGGGCACCCGGACGCCCGTGCAGCGTCCGATGCGAACCACGGTGACGGTGACCGAGCAGATCGACCAGCAGAACGCCGCCTTCGCCCGGCTGTTTCACAGCTCTCTGATCGATCGGGAGATCTTCGCACGACCGAGCGTTGTCAGCGGCACGCGTAACGAGTCGGCAATGAAATACCTTGGGCTCTGGGCGACCCGGCATGTGAATATCAACACCGCCCCCCGGCACGTCCTGGAGGCAGCCCTGACCCTCGGCAGTGTGGCCGATGCCCCGAAGATCGCCGAGGCGATCATCCAGCGCAGGCAAGTGAAACCATTTTCGGACATTGAAGACGCCAAGAAGGACATTTTCCGCCATGCGGCCGCCATTGAGAAATGCCAGGCGTTCCTCACGACAACCAGCACGGCCTTTACCGTGCGGGTCACGGCGGTCAGCGGGGTGGCCAGGACCGTGGCCGTGGCGGGCGTCACCAAGGACGGTCGCAAAATAAAGCGGATCGCCGTGATATCCGATTAAGTAAGGGCCGCTTCCTGTGCGCCCTTTGGGACCGGCAAAAGGGCCGTCCTGACTCTGGGAGATTTTTGAGCATGGAGCTACGAAAGCGTTTAGGCATCTATTTACGGAAGAACCGGGCGACCGTTGTCGGTCTCGTTCCGCACGGGGGGCAGGCTCATCTGCTGGGAGCCTTCTCGCTCGATCTGGAAGGCAACGAGCCGTCCGGACCGCAGGAACTGGCCGACCGGATTGCCGGGGCCTGTGCCGAGCGGGGCCTGAAGTTTACCGAGTCGGCGGTGGCCCTGGACTGTGCCCTGTTCATGCAGCATAGCGTCCACAGCGAGTTCAGCGACTATAAGAAGATCGCGGCGACCGTCCGTTTCGACGCTGAAGAAACGCTCGCCACAGACATCAGCGAGATGGCGGTGGCGTTTCGGATCGCCTCGAAGGACCAGAACGGGGCCCGTCTCGACGTGTTCACCGCGCAGCGCAGCATTCTGTCCGACATTCTGCTGTCGTTGCAGAGCAACGGAATCGATCCGGTCGCGGTCAGCCCGGACGCATGGTGTCTGTCCAGATATCTGGCTCAGGCCGGCAAGCTGGAGGAGGGCCGTCGTGTCTACGCCCTGCTTTCGGATGCCCGCGGTTACCTGATCGGCGCCCCGAACAGGGACGAGGTCTCGTTCACTCGGGCCTTCCCGGTGGGACCATCGCAGGATCGCACGGCGTTGCTGACCCGTGAGACCCTCGTGACCGCTGCCTTGGGCGGCTCAAGCGAGTCCACCGCGAAGCTGTGCGTCCTGGACGCATTGAACGGACAGGTGGCCTCGGATCTCGGCTCGCGGGTCCCGTTTGACGTCGAAGACTGCGACCTCGCGGCGATGGCGCAGATCGATCGCGGCGAGTTGGCCGATTGCCGGAACGTGGTGGACTTTGCGATTGCCTATGGCGCCGCGCTGCCCGAGTCGGAAAAGGACAAGGGCGCCAATTTCCGCAACGATCACATGCCCTATCTGGGCAAGACTCTTCGCCTGCGGCGAGCCGTCCGGTTGCTGAGCATCTCCATGACGGTTCTGTTGCTGGCCCTTGGCGTCTACGCCCACATGCACCTGATGCGGGTGAACCGATACCGAGCGATACAGAGAGAGAGGCTCGAACCGGATTACCTGATGGTGATGCCGGGCGAAGAGAAGCTTCCCGATGCGATGAGAGGGGCGGTTCAGAAGCTCGCCAGCGCCGTGAGGATAGTCCGGGCCAACAAGGGCATCGGCACCGACCAGGGGACGATCTCGGCCCAACTGACACTGGTACTGCAGGCGCTCAACGCCTGTGCGGCCCAGACCGACCTGAATGTCGATACCGTGACCCTCAGCCCCGCGAACATCGTCATCAGTGGCGACACCTCCAGGCGTCCCAATACGTTGCGGGTCTTCGACGCGATCGAGAAGACCGGGTTGGTGCGGAAGAAGGAAGGCTATGTCGAGAAGGGCGGACGCGACACGTTCGTCATCACGGTGGAGCCCAGGAAATAGCCGGGAGGAACTCCTTATGCGCGATCTTTACAAGAACCCCATATTCTATTACGTGCTGGTTCCGATCCTGGCGGGCCTTTGGCCGCTGTTGGTCTGGGGTGTGTATCTGCCCAAAGCCGAAAAGGCCTGGGAAGATGACCGAAAGCTCTACAATGAGGCCACCGCCAGCATCGTCGAGATTCTGGAAAAGGACCCCGACCGCCTGAAAATCGTGGAGGAGAGCAAGAGCCTCGGGAAGTTCGCCTACGCCGAAGCGGTCGATCGCGCGGCGAATCTCTGCCAAATCCTTTCGAGCAACTACACACTCAGCACGGGAAGCATGGTGACCTCCGGCAAGAAAGAAAGCCAGCAGGCGCGGGTCAACCTGGTGGACGTCAGTATCGTCCAGGCGGCCAAGTTTCTCTCGACCATCCAATTGTGGGTGAACCTCAGTTGCGAGCGGATTCGGCTGACCAAGAAGCCGGGCATGCCCGACCGCTGGGATATGGATTTGACCTTCCAGTATCACTACTGATTCGGCCAAATCAGCCATATAGTCCAGCATCTTACCGGAATAACTTCCATGGACAGGCCATTTGGGACCTATCACTACATGTAGTGTCTTGCCTGGATTCACGTCCGTTGGTTTGCCCGCCGGAGCCGCCGACCAGCCGCCGAAGGCCGTCGCCGGGCCTCATCGCCGCCCCCTGTACTGAAATGTCGCCGTTTTTCTGCATTTGGGCGCGGATTTATGCCCAAAATGAAGGAATTCGAGGCAAAACTTCACTAAAGTTTTGAAACTGGTTGTGTCGATATCAATAGTGATTTGAGGTTTGAGTCAGTTCTTTGATACGCACAACATGTAGTGGTTTGTGTTTTCGTCGGCAGTGGATAGGGCCATTCGTTCAGGCTTGTTTTTGGCAAGGTAGGTAACATGCCGGATTTCGATTCCAGCAGGTTCGTTCGTGGTAACGAGCATTGGGTCAATCCCCTTGAGGCGGATCTGAGCCCAGACCAGGACAGGGTCATGGAACAAATCCTCGACAACATTCACAATACGCCCATCGGCCAGGTGCTCAAGAAGATCGCGTCCTTGCCGGAGATTCGCCGCGAGAAGGTCCTGACCCTTCGACGGCAGATTACCGAGGGCAGGTACGACTTGAGCGAGCGACTCGATCTGGCGCTCGACCGAGTGCTGGAAGATCTGACGGCATAGGTGCCAAGGCATCGCCGGCAGCGATCGGTCATCCCTTGGCCGATCGGATCCTGTGCCGGCCGTTGCCCCCCTTTGGGCCCGGAAGGGCCATCCCATTCTCATCGTTTCGCACCCGCCACCGGTCTGTCGACGTCCGGGGCATCGCAAGCGTCTTTCCCCGGGTTCTACCACGGGTTGTTCCGCACGATGATGCTGGCACATCTGGTTTCGATCGCTATCCGCTCCCGGAGACGATCGAGATCTTCGGCATCGGCGTGATGCGCCAACAGATACAGGGTCGAACCGCTGCCGCTGAGGCAGATGGGCCCTATGTCGAGCGATTCAAGAATCCGTTTCAACCGGCCCAGTTCCTCGCAGAGACGATAACAGCTTGTCTCCAGCATATTTGCGCACATTTGCGCGAGCCGATCGATCCGGCCTTCCGCGATATGGGTCCTTGTCGCTCGGCCCAGCCGTTCGTATTCCGAAAAATCGTGTGTATAATGGGCATAAACCTCTGCTGTGGAAACGTTTATGTTGGGCAGAATCAACAGGGCGGTGAAGTCGAACGTTGTGGTCAGCGGGGCAATCTTCTCCCCTCGTCCGGTGCACAAGGCCAAGGGGCCGCCGAGAAAGAAGGCGATATCGCTGCCGAGCCGGGCAGCCGCATTCGCCAGTTGAGAAGGGGACAGTTGCAGGTCGAAGTACCTGTTGAGGCCCAGCAGCGTGGCGGCGGCGTCGCTACTGGCGCCGCCCAGGCCCGAGCC
>JAAYBA010000491.1 GCA_012719085.1 Planctomycetota bacterium | reverse complement strand
GCAGGGATCAACGGGCCGCAGTTCCAGAAACAGCCGGGGCGCTATCGTATCCGCACTGTCGCGCCGCACGAGGGCTCCGTGGTGACGATGGGTGGGATTCGGATACAGCCCGATCTGACGCTCGACGCGCTTCGGCCCGCCGATAGCGCGATGCTCATCCTGCCGGGCGGCGTTGCCTGGGACGAGGGCAAGCACTCTGAGGCGGTCGAGCTGGCGCGGGCGTTTCTCGATGCGGGCGTTCCGGTCGCGGCGATCTGCGGCGCGACGGCGGCCCTGGCGCGCGGCGGCCTGCTGGACGATCGCCGGCACACGAGCAACGCGCTGGAGTATTTGGCCGCAACGCAATACCGTGGAGCGGCGTTGTACGAGGACGCCCCCGCTGTCACGGACCGAAACGTCGTCACGGCATCGGGCACGGCGCCCCTCGATTTCGCCCTGCATATCTTCCGCCTTCTCGACGTCTATGCGCCGGCCGTGCTGGACGCATGGTACAATCTGTTCAGGACCGGCCGCACGGAGTACTTCGTCGCACTCATGCAGGCGGCCGGCGCACAGGACGAATCGGAGGGAACAGAAGCATGACGAAGAAGATCATCATCATCATCATCACAATAGTCACTGCGTACGTTATTGGCTTTCTGCTCGGCCCGCCAGACACGATATCGCAACTGATACTCGGCGTGATGACCGCCGCGGTCTGTGCAGTTCTGCTGCTGGTTCTTGCTCGATTTGCGTTCGTGAAGAGCGCCTCGCCGCCCATGCAAACACTCGTCTGCGTCCTGGTCTGCATGCTCTCTGTGCTGCTGGTCTTCTGCCATATGCTGGTGCGAAGGACGATGAGCCATCAGAGAGAGTTCTACGACGATCCGCCAAGTGCCTCTTCCGCTCCGTAGAGACACCAACCCTGGGTGCGGCCGCCGCACATGGCCGTTGACATCCGCCGGGCAGGTGTTACCCTCAGGCGCAGAGGTGCAAAGCATGGCGCCTGCTCGGCGCGGGCCCGAATGACCAAAGGGAGGACGACCTCATGCGACACATACGCATCTCACATCCCAACCGATCGACAAGGATTCTGGCGCTTGCAGCGGTCTTGCTGGCCGGTGTCGCCGCTGGGCCATCGCACGCACAGGGTCGGGTCCCGCTGACGTTCGAGGCCCGCACGATTGAGACACAGGCCGTGCTGTGGTGGGCCCGCGCGCCGGGCGACGTCGACGGCGACGGTCTGCTGGACCTGCTCTTGCAGGACAACAACGGCCACGGCGGCGTGCTGTGCTGGTACCGGACGCACGACAACGGGACGCGCTGGACCCGGTATCGTATCGCCGAGAAAGCCCCCAATGGTGGTCCATTTGCGGCCGGAGCGCTCGATGCCGCCGACATCAATCACGATGGACGCCTCGACGTGCTCGGCCTGGCCCATCCGGGCGAATGGAAACAAGCGGGCGCTCCGACGGAGATCTACTGGTACGAGAACCCGGCGCCCGGCGGCGATCCGGCCACCGACGCCTGGGCGCCTCACCACATCGGCTCGGTGCCCGCCTTCATCAAGGACCTCGCCCTGGCCGACTTCAACGGCGACGGCAAGGTCGATCTCGTGGCCATTACGTTCGTGGGCAACCGGTTCCACGTCTTCCGCCAGGATTCGCCGACGGCCTGGACGAAGGTCCAGGATTTCGCCATCCCGAACCTTCACGAGGGGCTGGACGCAGGCGATATCACCGGCAACGGCCTGCCCGACGTCGCGACGAACGGCTACTGGGTCGAGAACCCCGGCGCCGATCTGACCGGCGCGTGGACCGTGCGCTCGATCGACGAAAAGTGGCACAACCAGACCGGCGACTGGTCGCGCAACGCGACGAAGGTCTTCTGCCGCGACATCACCGGCGACGGCCGGGCCGAGGTCTTCCTCTCGCACTCCGAGCGGGCCGGCTATCCCGTCGCGTGGTACCACGCCGAGGACCCGCGCCAAGGCCCCTGGACCGAGCATGTCATCACCGATACGCTCGTCGCCGTCCACACGCTGCAAGTCTTCGACTTCGACGGCGACGGACGCTGCGATGTGCTCACCGGCGTGAACAAGAGCCGGGCTCGGGCGCTGGGCGCGACGACGTTCCCCGCAGTCGTCTTCCGCAATCGGGGCGACAACCTCGCGTGGGACGAGATCCTCCTGAGCAACGACGGAATCTACAACGGCCAGGTCGGCGACCTCCAGGGCAACGGGCGTCTCGACATCTTCCGCCTTCCCACCCACGACGCGACGGTCTTCGAGGTCCTCGTCAACCGCTCGCCCCTGTTGCAGGATCGCTGACCACCGTGTAGCAGACGACTGATCCGGCCCCCTGCCCTCAACGCGGGCAGGTTTGTTTTGTTCAAGGGGCACGATTTGTTAGAATGGAGAGGCATGTAGGCTCGGTTGCCGTCAGGACGTGACGTCGCTTTGGATCCGACACCAAAGGAGCCCATCGATGAAACCACGGTCGATTCTCGCCTCAATACCCCTCTGGATACTCTTGATCCTCTTTGCATGTGCAACTGTCCCTGACGTAGTGCTCGCACAGGACCCGCCAAAGAGCTGCCAGGAAACGACGGAGCGTGTTCTCAAACCTTACCTGGATCACATGGCGGCGGCGGAGGATGCGGCGAAGCAGTACGAAGAGCACAACGCCGAGCAGATCAAGAAGATCGAGGAGCAGATCCGGCTGCGGCAGGAATCGCGGAAGGTCTTCGACGACACCCAGGCCAAGGAGAACGAGGATTTCGGCAAGCATATCCAGTGGGGCAACGAGGCGATTGCCGAGGCCCAGGCGGATGTGCAGAAGCGCTTGGCCGAGATGCGGAGGCAGGCGGTCGAGACGCGGGCCCAGGGGCGCGACGACCACGCGGCGGCGATAGAGGAGTCGGCAGCGAAGCTGGCCGCCGAACTGGCCGCCGGCCAGATCGGTTGGTACAAGAAGGAGCTGAACCATCGCGACACCATCAAGGGCTGGCAGGAGTACGTCGCCAAGCAGACCCAGGACCGGGCCGAGCGCATGGCCGCCTACGCGGCAGGCGAGGTCTCTCAGTATATCCACACGTTGAACTGGCGCGCGACATGGAAGGATGTGGAGGCGAGCATCGCCAAACAGCAGGAGGATTTGGGCCAGGCCCAACGGCGCGCGTTCGCCTACTACCTCCCGGCGATCAATAGCCGCTTGACGGGAGAGGGCATCGATTCGCATCTGGCCGAACGCCGCGAAGAATTGGCCGATGCAAGGGCCCGCATCGCCGCCGGGACCTTTGTGCTGTACGTCCCGGCACTGGGGACGCGCATGGACCGCAACGGCGTGCAGAATCTCGTGGCCGAGGCCCGCGACCAGTACCGCAAGACGGTCAACGCCTGGTCGGCCAAGACGTATGCGAACTACAATCCCATGGCGGGTTCAAGGCCCAGCAATGGGGACATCGAGAAGACCATTGCCGAGAAGCGGCAGGAGCTGATGGACTTCCAGGCGGCCGGCGAAGACGCCCGAGTCTATGCGGCCGGGGCTCGTCGAACGAGCCGGGAGATTCGCGAGCAGATCGGGGCGGCCCAGGCCAAAGGCGACAACACCGCCTACAATCATTGGCACGAAATCCTGGCCGCCTGGAAGAAGGCCTGCGCCGAATGGATCGCGAACAAGCAGAAGGAGATCGAGCAGTGGGAGGCGATCCTGGTCAAACACAAGGAGGTCCACAAGGAGGATTTGGAGAAGCAGAAAGCGAACATTGACGGGCGGTTGCAGGATGCGTTGAACCAGACGCCCTGCGGGGGGGCCGGAGGTGCGGTCGATGCGAACGGGGAGGTGATCGACCGGCACCACAACCGGCTCGACGGGCTGAGCGAGTCGGACCAGGAGAAGCAGGATCGTCGGGACCGGTACGACGACCGGGTGTACGTCGAGCCCGACGGGACGGTGCACGGGGACCCGCGCGACGCGTGGATCAACGCGATGCGCGACACGGGGCTGTCGGAGACGCAGCAGCAATCGGTGGCGGAGAGGCTGACGATCATCCGGGGCATCCTGAAGACCAAGGACTTTTCCGACTGGCTGTCGGGCTTCAAGGACGCGGCGGAGATGGCCCAGGCGACGGCGGCGATCGAGGAGTTCATCCAGGCGATGGAGGGCATCGATATCCAAACGATGAAGAACGCGGATTTCTACGCCAGGCGCCGGGAGATTCGGCAGTTGCTGCCCAAAGTCAGCGAGGCACTGGAGAGCGGGATGCTCAGTCCGGGACGAATCCAGCGGTATATCGACGCGCTGGTCAAGAGCGGCAGCGGCACGCGGGAGACGCGCCAGCAGATCCGGATGCTGCAAGGGCTGCTGGATTCGTCGCAGGATATGAAGAACCTGTGGCGGAGCAGCGCGGCGTGGCGGAACCTGGCGCGGAATTTTGCGAACGAGGCGGCGGATGGGTATCGGAAGTTCGTTTCGGGCACCTCGACGCAGATCGCACAGCGTATGGATGCTTCGTGGAGCAAGATGAGCAAGATGGACCGGGGGCTGCTGGTGCTGAGCGTGGCGGCGGCGAGCGCCGAGGCATACGATCGGATTCAGCAGGGAGCGGCGGCATCGGACGCGATCGCGCGCAGCAGCGTGAATTTCGCGATCGACCTGGCGATTGCAGGGTTCCCGATCACGGCGGCGGCGGAGATGGCCACGCAGATTCTGTTCACCTCCTATGGCTATGCGACGGGGGACGAGGCGTGGGCGGAGGGTACGCTGAGCAATACGAGCAAGTGGGTGGCGCAGCAGGCGCTGGACCAGGTGGCCGACGGAGCCGCCTATCTGGGCGAGGCGTCGGTGGCGCTGGAGCGGATGGTGTTCAACGAGCCCAACATCAGGGAGATCCTGGGCAACGTCGATTACGGTCGACTGCGTCAATCGCTGAGCCGGGTGGAGGACCAGATCGCCGCCCTGCCGCCGGGCCATGCCGACGAGGCGCGCCTGCTGCGGATGCGCGAGACGTTCCGGATCCTGATCCGTGCCAAACAGCAGGAGGCGTAACATCGATGCGGGGGACGCCGTCTGCCGCGTATCGGACCAGAGGCGCATGAAAAAGGACGCTTCGGATCATCCGCAGGTTTGGACCTCGGTCCACCGCAAGCGCCCCCCAGGTACAGGCCTGGTTGCTACTACACATAGTATACGGCGCGATCGCAGACCCCATGCGCGGACAAACGGCTATTATCCCATAGAAAAAACCTCAGAGGCCACCGCCTTTGGCTGTATTGCGATCCGAACGCATCGGCGCCGTGACCAATCGTTCGGACCGCCTGTGGACGCTCGCGACCCATGTCGAAGACGTCAGTCCCGAAGAGACCGCCAGAGGCGGACGCGAATTCTGCGAGAAAGCCATGCGAAACACCGGTTTGTAATGTGCCCGTGAGGGCACAGGGGATAATGCCTGACGGCATCACTACAAACAGGCGCCGGCAGGGGCGAGGCATGCCTCGCCGCTGCGGTTGGATGCGGGCGACGGCACCTGTAAGCGCATCAGGTGGGTTTTCGGTTTTGCTGACAGAACTGGCCCATAAGCTGCATGGCGCGAGTGGTCTTGTCGAGGGAGCCGTCGAGTTGGGCGAAGGCGTCGACCAGTTCGAGCAGGGCCGGATCGGGTTCGACGGTGCCGTACTTGTGGGCGGTGTTGACGATTCCGGCGTCGAGGCCGTACTCCATCGCCTTGGCGACGTAGGCCCGGCAGACGCCGATTCGCCGGCCGGGCAGGTCGCGCACCGAGTTGCTCACGCCCAGCGAAAAATGCACGCCCCTGAACTTGGGATCGCTCTTGATCTTCTTGATCGTCTCGAACGTACGGTAGGTGTAGCCCGGCACGCCCGGCTCCATCGGCATGTCGATCGCCAGCGGGAAGACGGTCGAGTCGAAGAAGATCTGCTCGGGCCGGAATCCATACCGCCCCACCGCCTCGTCGAAGATTCGATGGGCCAGGGCGCAAAGCTCGTCGACCGAGTGTGACCCGCCGGGACCGGTGGGTTTGTCCTCGCTGACGAGCAGGCCGATGACGGAGAAGTCGTACTGCTTCTTGAGCGGCAGAACGCGGTCCATCGTGTAGACCTTGACAGAATTGATCAGCGGGGGTTTGACGGGCGAATCATGATTCGCCCCTACCCGGTACCATTCCTTCAGTCCTGCTTCGAGGACGTCGTCGTTGCTGCTGTCGATGCAGATCGGCACGCCGTCGCCCCAGCGATGCACGAGCCGGGTGTACTCGACCATCATCTCGACGGCGACCTGCGGATCGTCCTCGCCGAAAGCGTCGAGATTGACCGCGATGTAGTCGGCGCCGTCGGCGGCCTGCGACTCGATCAGCGCGCGGATGTAGTCGAGCTCCGGGCTGGGCTGGGTGTAGGCGTCGGGCCCCAGGTCCTGCAACCGGCGCATGGCCTGACCGGTCTTGGGGATCGAAGCGTGGACGGATTCGCCGATCGAGATTAGAGCGTTCTTCATCGTGTGGTCCTTGCCGAACAGATAGTTGAGAATCGAAGAGGAATGCTGCAATGCGGGATTGCGACGCGCGTTGATTGCGGCGCGCAGCCGCTCGCGTCCGCCCTTCTCGGAGGCGGCCGCTTCGTAGATGCGATTGCCGACGCATACCCGCTGGAGGTTGTTGCCGCAGTAGCCGTCCGCGGTGGCGTCGCCGCACGGGGCGTTGTCGATGCCCTTCTCGCAGTCGCCCATCGAACAGATGCCGAAGTTCTCCGGCAGAAAGCAGTCGCCGCACTCTTCACATTCGAACAGCGTGTACTTGAACGCCTTCTCGTTGGCGTTGAACAGCTTGTACACGAGGCCCTCGCCCTTGTCGGCGCCGAGGAACGCCATCGTCTTGCGAAGGGCGTGAAAGCCGGCGTGGTCGGGGTCGAGAAACGCGCGGTGCGAGAAATCGAAGAACCGCTTGCCCAGCGTCGGTCGCGGCTGCGACAGAGGGACCGGCCTGCCGCTGTCGTCGTAGAGATAGAACGCGTCTTTGGCGGGCCAGCAGAGGTTGTCTTTGAACGGCTCCCAGTCGGCGCCGATCTCGGCAGCGCGCTCCACGATGCGGGTGAACGTCGCGAAATCGTGGACCCCTCCGATGTCCACGCCGGCGGCGCCCATCGCTTTGTACATGGCCACCTGCTGTGCGGCCCGCTCGATGTGGTCGTCGAGTTTCTCGCTGTAGACCTTGGCGAGCAGTTCGTCGCTGACGAAGCAGCCGGGCAGCTTGATGTCGTGCATCAGGCGCGGCGCCGGCGTAATGGTGCTGAGCAGGTAAACATTGCCGATCACCGGAACGTCGATCCGGCGTTCCTTGAGATAGGTGAACAGCTCCAGGCTCTTTCGCCAATCCCAGCCAACCTGCGTAATGAGAAATGCGGCGCCGCAGCGGACCTTCTTCTCCATCTTGTAGTACTGCTGCATCTGCGTCGCTTCGCTGTACTTGAACGGCGAGACGGCCGCGCCGGCGATGAACTGGTGTACGCCGGCCAGGGCATCGGGCTTGGCGCCGAGATAGGCGTCGTGGTTCATCTTGCGGATCAGGCGCAGCAGGCCGATCGATTCGAGATCGAAAACCCCCTTGGCAGAGACGGGTTTGTCGCCTGTCAGCGCCAGCACGCTGGTGACGCCCGCCTTGCGAAAGCCGACCAGCGAACTGACGATCGCGTCGGCGTTGGCGTCCTTGCAACTACTGTGCGGCACGACGTCGAGACCGTCGAGCAGGCGGTTCGCTTCGAGAACGCTGATAATGGCGGCCGGCTCGAGGTTGGTGACGCCGCCAGGGTTCTGGGGCAGTGCGATCGCCGCAAAGTCGAAGCCCTTGGGCAGGACCGCCCTGCCGCCCTTGGCCGCCTCCTGATAGGCGTTGAGAAACCGCTCGATGGGCGCAAAGCTGAACCCCGGGCCGCCGACCAGCTCCGCCAGTACGAGCAGATCCGATCGCTGCCGCAGTTTCCGTCCCAGACTGTTATACTCCATTTCCGTCTCCGTTGGGTCCATGGTCCATTGCCGTGCCGCATCCGAGACACAAACGGCGCAAGATACCAAATGCCCCGACGCATTTCCATTCTATTCACAGGTACGGAGCAACGGGCCGGAGCGATGCAGTGTGCGGCGAGGCAACGGGAGATTCACTGGTTCTCCCAGCCGCCCAGGGGCGGAACGTCGATCGGCCAGGCCAAGGCCAGGTTGCCGCCCGGACCGAGCCGGCTCTCGCCCGAAAACGGGCCTCGCCGGCTGGCGCGAAGCTGATCGTCAACGGTGACCTTCTGTGTGTGGCCGTCGAGCATGACGACATAGGAATGGCCGGTGTTCAGATCGCCCTTGTGCGGGCGATGGCAGGTCGCAAAGGCATCGCCAAGATCGGAGTCGTCTTTCTTGAGTCGGTTTTCGTCGATGACGTACGTCGGAGCAATGTTCAGAGACGGCAGCTTGAGGGTCCCCGGCGGATCGTACTTGGTGCGGTAAATGCCGCTGAGATTGCAGGGAGTCGCCCATTGAGGTTTGACGCCGATCGGCTGACGTCCCTCCACATTGATGGCCCAGGAGTTCTCCCCGCCAAAGAGAAAGACGTCCGACGGGCTCCGCGTCACTTGCGTCTCGCGGTGGACCGGCCAGCGACGGAGCGTCCGTTCGTCCACGGCCCCATCATCCGATCCGCCCGCCGTGGTCAAGGTCACGCCGAGATGGACGTTCATGCCATAGGTGTATTGAGGCACGATATTGATGCTCGGATCGTGGGTACACCACTCGCAGTGATTGTTGCAGCCCCTCTCGATGTTGGCGCGCACGCCGATCTTGCAGCGTACGATTCGCGGATCCTTGAGGTAGGGCCAAAGCGTGCCCCGGATCTCCGGGCATTCGTGACGCATCATGGCGCTGTCGAATCCAATGCGGGCATCGTGCCAGCGGCAGCAGGCGGGATAAGGCTTGTATGGCAGGTTCGTCGGCCAGAACGAGACGCCGGAGTGGAACAAGCCGGCGGCATGCGGAAACAGCCCGTCGTTGTCGCTGGTGTAGGTCTTCATGATGATGCCGAGCTGCCGCAGGTTGGACTGGCAGACGGTCTCGTCGCCCTGGTCGCGCACGCGCCGCAGCGCCGGCAGACTCAGCGCCAGCAGCAGGCTGATAATCGCGACAACCACCAGAATCTCCACGAGTGTGAATGCCTTCTTCATGCGCGTGCGGGTTCCTTTATGTCAGGGGGGTAACTGATACAGCGGCGTTCGCCCGCGGGCGTCGGGCTTCAACAGGTCGTGCAGGATCGCCTGGCCCTCGGCGCTCGTGACGGCGACCCACCGATCATCTTTGACCCGCTTGATGAGCCGTCCCTCGGCCCAGGCCTGGAAATCCGTCATGTTCTGTGCGGTTGCCTTCGCCCCGGCGGAGGGATCGGGCCGTTCGAGAAAACCGACGAAGAGTTCCGATTCGCTCGGTTCGAGCACGTAGCTGTAGACATGGGCCCGAAAGCCGGCGGGCCCTCCCTCGGGCAGCGGGCCGGACGGGGCCGCAATCGGACCGCCCTGCTTGAAGCTGCCGGTGAACAGCCGGCCCGTGTTGGCGTCGTAGAACCAGGCCAGGCGACTCTGTACAACCGGTGCCGGCCGCGCCGGCCAGAGGACCCGAATCAGCACGAAGCCGAGCAGCACTACGCTCAGAGATGCGACAGCAATCACTGCACCGGCATGTCGGTCGATCCACTCCCGCAAGCCCCACTGCTCAAACGCACTCTGTACGCGCTCCAGGCGATGTCGCATCTCGTACTGCAGCAGGTCGGGGATCTTCAACGCCATAGAACTCAGTCTCCGCTCTCGCCTTTGGAGGCACTGCGCCCCTCCAACGTGTTGGGATCGGGGGTGCGATGCACCGTCAGCACCTCGATCATGTATTCGAGGTCAGGGTTGTTCATCGAACCCTCTTCCGAGTCGGCGATCCGACCCTGGATCAGCTTCCGCGTGCGGTCGTCCTTCCAGTGAACCCAATCGCCGTGCCCGTCAGCGAACGACAGGTTGCATCCGTTGCGGTGCCGGTTCGTCAGGCCCTGCAATCCGAGCAACAGCGACCACGGGCGCCACAGCCATCGATCGTCGTCGAGCACCAGCGGCCAGAAACAATCCGAGCCTCGGCGTTCCTTGTCGATGAAGACCATCTTCGCGCTGGCGCTGGAGACCTGGTGCAGACGGACAAAGGGGGCGACACCGTCACGTTCGACTCCCCCCATCGTATTCGACAGGCCGTACGAGTTGGTCTGCTTGCCGTCATCATCGGTCTTGCAGAGCAAAACCTCCTCCGACTGGAGGTAGGCCTTGAGGTTCGATGTCCAGGTATTCGGCGTGCAGAGTCTGTCATCGTGGTCCGGTGCATACAGCAGCCAGGCCAGCATCAGTTGTCGCTGGTTCGCCAGACAGTGCACCTGCTCGGCCTGTCGATGCGCCTGGTTCAGGGCGGGCAGCGACAACGACATCAGAAGACAAATGATCGCCACCACGACCAACAATTCGACCAGGGTGAATCCGCCTCGAAGAAACCGTCCCGTCTTCCACCGTTTGCTTACCGTCCGCATGAATGACGACTCCGCCTCTCCTATCTCAAAAGAGACCCCCGGCCCGCATCGTTCGGCCGCACATCGCTGCGTATCGCTATTGGTTCGATCATATGTCCGTCGGCCGGAATGTCAACATAGAAAACCCATACCTCTCGGCATTGCGTGCACTTTGCGTTTGTAGGTAGATCTTCACCGGGGGCGCTGCAATCGACTTTGTCATTCCGACCGGAGCGCAGCGCAGTGGAGGAATCTGGCTGCGAATGGGGCATTGCTTCATCGTCGCCCCGATTTCTCCGTGCGGGCTTTGCCCTCATTCGAATTGACAGAATCCCTTCCTGGACCTGGCAGGAACCTGCCTGCAAACGTGAAGTGCCCCCCTCAGCATCGTGCGCGGCAACACCGGACGCAGTGGTCGCCGCCGGGGCGCGGAGGCAGCCGTCCACAGGACGCCGGATCGGGACCGAGACTTGCTATTTCGCAGGTGGCCTGTTAGCATGGATTCACTCCGCGCGCCACAGGATTGTCGGAAAAGGGACAGGATCGGACGAAATACATCGTTGGGAAACCGCATGAAAATGGCATAGACCAGACGGATTCCGATGGGCAAACGAGCAGAGGACAAAGGGCAAACCACCTTACAGGCCACCGACTGGACGGCTCAGGCGCTTCACGAACGAGTAAAGGAATTGAGCTGTCTGTACCGCATCAGCCGGGTGTCGGCGAGGTCCTTCGTCTCGCCGGACAAGGTGCTTCAGTGCATTGTCGAGTTGATTCCGCCGGCATGGCAGCACCCGGAAATCGCTGCCGCCCGGATCGTGCTGGACGGAAGGCGATATGAGACGTCCGGATTCAAGGAGGGCCATCGACGACAGGCGGCCGAGGTGGTCGTGGAGGGCAAGTGCCGAGGCGTAGTCGAGGTCGTCTACACCGAGGACAGACCCTGCCCGGAGGATGGCCCCTTCCTGAAGAACGAGCGGAGCCTGTTGAACGCCATCGCCAGACAGATCGCCGTCGTCGTCGAACACCAGCAGGCGGAGGAGGAGAGGGCCCATCTGCAGAAACAACTCATGCACGCGGACCGCCTGGCCACCATCGGGCAACTGGCGGCGGGCGTCGCGCACGAACTGAACGAGCCGCTCAGCAGCATTCTCGG
>JAAYBA010000490.1 GCA_012719085.1 Planctomycetota bacterium | reverse complement strand
GTGATCACGCCCCGGCCCGTCTGCGAGTCGAACCACGTCGCGCGAGGAACCGGGTAGTCCAGCTTCCTCATCCGGGCGTCATCGAAATTCGGGCCCTGGCTGTAGAGGACCCAACTGACCGGAGAGGTCTTCAGATTGCTGTACGTCTGCCCGTCGGCCTGCTCGTTGTCGGCGAAACCGTCGGGGACCCAGAGATACGCGCCCTCCTCGACGACGGTGGTGCGGTTGTAAATCAGGGTCCCGACGGATCGATACTTGTAGGTATAGCCCCGGTTGAAGCGGTCCTCGATGCCGGTCGAGAGGAACGTCTCCGGCGGCGGCGCCGGCAGGTAGCCCGCCTGCGTCAGTTCCAGCGGAAGCTGATAGTAGTGCTCGCCCAGCATGCAGTCCACGCGCGTCGGCGGATACTTCTCGTCGTGATCGAACGAATAGGCCTCGAGCGCCAGGCCGATGTCGCGCAGCTCGGCGTTGACGGTGAGCACCTTTGCCTGGAGGCGGGCCCGCCCCGTCACGGGAAGCAGAATCCCCATCAGCGACGCAACGACGGCGACGACCACCAGCACTTCGATCAATGTAAACGCTCGTTTCACCTGGGCCCCTTCAACGACCAATTACTCTGCCACCGGCTCTTCCTCGACGGGCTCTTCCACGACCTCGTCGGTCCGATCGGCCAGGCGATGCTCCGGCGCGGCCAGCACCTGACCATTGCCGTCGTAGTTGACCACATATAGCTCGTAGCCATCGACAAGGTTCGCGCCCTCCTGGTTGAGGATGCCGATGACGTCGAACGTCTCGTTGAGATTGTACGATCCGGCGTAGATCCCGTTGCCGCGGCCGAGCTTGACGGGGAACGTCTTGACGCCGTCGGTGATGGTCAACGTGCCATGCGGGCCCCAGCCGGCCGGGTCCACGACGCTGACGCCCTCGATCTTGATCAGCCGAATCTGATACCGTTCACAGCCAACCTCCCGCGCGGGATCGAAGATGAACTGATCCAAATCGTCTTTGAGATCGTCGAGCGTCACCAACTCCGGCTTGGGAAGCCCGACGCCCTTCTCGACCAGTTCGATGGTGAAGTCGCGCTGCGGGTCGTTGCTGTGTTGCTCGTTGATGTTGTTCTTGCCCTTGTACGACAGGAAGTATCCGGTGGCGCGAATGCGATCGCCGACGCTGAACTGGGCCGCGTTGAGCCGTGCCAGTTCGGCCACCCACTCTTCGTTCGAGTAGCCGCCGTCCGGCGAGACCCAGGGCAGATTGCTATACATCTGGCCCATATAGACCGCGGTGCCGGCAACGTCGTCGCCCTCGCCCTGGAAGAAGAGCTGCCACTGGGCGGCCAGGTTGTACATTTGCGTCATGCCGTCGTCCGGCGTCGGGTCGAGCATGTCGCCGGGATTGTGCAGCACGATCCCTTCGAGCGTGACCATCTCCGTCGCAGCGTAGGTCAGCTCCCCTGCGGCGTTGACCGCCTGAAATTCTCGGTGCGTCACCTCGGCGACCGTGCCCTGCGCCCACAGCGAACCGGCCAGGACCGACCCGATCAGCACACCTGTCAACCATGCGTTCCTCATGTTCCATCCTCCAGCCTTCTACGCAACCCTCAAGCCCCCCGAAACGGCGCATACGCAACGCTATTTCGTGTTACCATGCATAACAATAGCCGACTCGTGCTACCCGACGCAAGGCAAAAAATTCCAGCAACTTCCTTTTTCTCATCTGCCCTCGAGCGGGGCTGGGATCATGAATCCCGGCACGCCGGACATCACGGCGGGCGCCGAGGCCGAACTCGGCGGTTGACAAGTCCCGATTCATGGCCTATCAACATCCCCAAGAATCGATTCCGGTCATTTTTTCATAAGGAGATCGAATGGCATCATCACGAAATGCGTTTTCTATTGAGCTGGAGAGCAAGCCTGAGTATCAGAAGCTCCTGGACGGCCAACCCCAGACGTGTGGGATGCGGTCCGGCCGCGTCTACCTCGAAGCGGGCAAGTCCTGCGGACAGCACAGCACCAAGGACCACGAGGAACTGCTGGTCTTCCTGGCCGGCGAAGGCGTGGTCCACATCGGGGGCGCCGCCGACCTCGCGGTGGGCCGGGGAAAGGTGGCCTATATCCCCCCGAGGACCCTGCACGACGTCGAGAACACCGGGACCGAACCGTTGGCCTACATCTATTGCGTCGCGCCGGCCACCGTCGAATGACTGCCGCCCCCAACGACGGAGGGCACGCGATTTGTCCCGCCCGGGCGCTTGCCAAAACGGGTGAACGTGGTATAATGGGAGAGGTGGTTTTGCGCTCTTTTCTTCTATATCTTGGTTTTGAGACGGCTGTATAGATCATACCCTTGTTCTATATTCGGTCATGCAAAGGCCGTCTCCAAAGAGCCGGGGCTTCATCGCTTCGGTTCTTTTTTTGCGCCCGGACCCCGGCGAGCGAACCGCGCAACGTCAATCTCCACACCGCGAGAATAAAACAGACCCCAGAAGCGTCTATTGCCATGAACGTGGTGCTGCGCCCAGGAGAACTCGATGATGGCTCACACGACAGCGGCTTCACTCCTGCCTTGCGACCGAACCGCCGACGCCGCAACCGGCGCCCGGCGGCACGACGATTCGAGTTCCCCTGCGTCGGATCGAGACCCACCCCTCGCTTGTTCGGTTGACCGCACAGCGGCCGACGGATATACTGGATGAGGTTGGCTGTAATTGAGGCTCCTTGCTCTGTTGGAGAAAAGGCTCATGGACTCGGAAAAAGACAGCCACGTTCGGCAATTCAAATGGCACTTCACCGTGATCGGCGCGACACTGGGATTCGTCCTGCTGCTGGCATTGTTCACCCGAACCTTCGAGAACACCGAGGCGCTGCGCAACCTCGTGTTCCTGCTGGGCTCGCTGATCTTTCTCGGGGCCCTTCTGGCGATGCTGTCGCGCGTCTCGGGAATCGTCGAGACGCTCCGCGACAACAGTGCCAAGATGGCCGAAGCGACCAAGGCGCTGGAGGACATTCGGCGCGACCTGGTGCAGATCAACCACTGCGCGCGGATCAGCGATTCGGTCAAGGCGATCGCGTTTCGCGAGGACGACCGCCAGTCGTTGCGGGAGGCCGTTTTCGAGAAACTCAAACAGAAGGACTTCGAAGGCGCCTACGAGATCATCGATGAGATCAGCGTTCATTCCGGCTACCGGGCGCTGGCGGCCGAACTGCGCCAGCAGGTGGACAGCTACCGCAACGCCACCGAAGACGAGCGGATCGATCAGGCCCTCGAGCACATCCGCATGCACTTTCGCAACGCCCGCTGGGCCAAGGCCAGCGTGCAGATCGAGGCGCTGATCCGCGAGCATCCCACCTCGGAAAAGGCCCGGGCCATGCGTCAGCAACTGGTGGACAGCAAGGAGGAGCGAAAGAAGATCCTCATGGCCGCCTGGGACGACGCCGTCCAGGAGCAGGATACGGATCGCAGTCTGGCGATCCTTCGGGAGCTGGACATGTATCTGACGCCGAACGAGGGACTGGCCCTGCAGGAGGCGGCGCGGGACGTGTTCAAAACGAAGCTGCACAACATGGGCGTGCAGTTTGCGATGGCGATCTCGGACAAGCGGTGGGAAACGGCGCTGGAAGTGGGCCAGCAGATCGTTCGGGACTTCCCCAACAGCCGCATGGCCACGGAGATCCAGGGAAAAATCGACGTGCTGCGACAGAACGTCGAGCTACAGCACGCCTGAGAACACCGCTCTTACTGGAAATCGAAGAGCGATTGTGTCTTGATCATCGTGACCTGATCGGGATAGGCCGCGAAGGTGTGGATGTGCAACTCGCTGCGCCGCGCCTCGAAGTCGACATAGCAGAACGGCTGCAATCCGTCCATCTCAAGCTCCGGGAACTTCACGAAGACCCCGCGGTTGCGGGCGAAGCGCTCCAGATCGGCATAGCTCTGCCGATAGAGATTGGGGCTCATCTTCTCGACCTGGAAATCAGTCATGTAGCTGACCCCGCGACTGAGCGTGCACTTATGCGTGCGCGGGCCGCGGAACTGGAACCGCTCGACCAGGCCGCGATGCGGCAGCAATTGCCCCGGCGTGCTGACCACCTCGCTGAGGCACACGTCGCCCGAGAAGACGCTCACGACATGAGTGCAACCGGTGACCCAGATCAGGGCCTCATACTTCTCGGTCTTGAGCTGCCGGGTGGCGTAAAGCTGGAACAGCTCGGGGTGCAGAGGCCTCTGAAAGAGACTGAACGTCAGTTGATCGACGGCGACATTGGCTTGTGGCGATTCCATCACGAAAAACCCCAAAAACGCGGCCATGGATTTCAACGTATTGTATCAAAACACCCGCAGCCGTTCAAGCGCAATATCAGTACTGATAGGCCGTTACGAGCCCCTTATGGGACGATTGTCTCGCAAGCCCATTGCGCAGCGAGACTAAGGATGATATGGATTTTTTCGCCGTCGTGTTCGAAAAAAAACGGAACCGGTCGGGGGCTCAATGGTCGAAGACCAAGGCGTTGATCAGGGTGGCGATAATGTCGTAAAACGCATGGGTGCCGGCGGTGATGCCGAAGCCTCGGATGGCGAACAAGGCGGCAAAGTAGACCCCGGCCATCGTCCGAAAACCAAACTCCGTCCAGTTGAACGGGGCGTTGCGTCCGAGTTGTCCGTCGAGAACGATGATGTGGTGGTGCGCGCTGAACAGGGCCGCCGAGATCAGCACGCTCGATACGATCGCGTTGGCATGGCTCAATCCGAGCAGGTCCTGAAAAAACATCATCAGCAGACAGATCAGAATCAGGCGGAAGACCAGTTCCTCATAGATGCCGGCCCCGACGCCGGTGACGATGTTGGCCATCAACGAGTGCCCATTTGCCTCGGTCGCCAGGGGCACCGCCGGCCCGGCGTCCGTTCCGGCCGCACGATCGACGACGCAGGTGGCCGCCGCCCGGCTGCCGTTCGGCGCCAACGACGGGTTGTTGAAGAACAGGCTCAGGACGATCAGCGGGACCGCCAGCAGAACGCACTCGACGACCATGGGGATGTAGTCGCCGACGCAGAAATACCATCGCTTGCGCGAGGCCAGTTGCAGACCGATCAGAATGAGGATCACGACCAGGGGCGGCGCGATCCAGGCAATCCGGCTGCTGGTGCCGAGATACTGGAGCAGTTGCTGGAGCCACACGAAGGCGACCACGCGGACCTGCGAGCGGTTCAGCACGTCGGTGTTGATCACGATCGTGCCGATCTCGTAGAAAATGAGGAATGGCAGCAGGAAGACAATCGCGTACACCGGCCGGCTGGTGCGCTCCAGATAGGAGTCGCTCTCGTAATTGAGCAACTGGCTCGTCGAGTAGCTTGGCTTGTTGTTCTTCTTCCGGCCGGCCATTGGCGAAGCACCACAGATTCCCTTCGTTCGGCCCCCGCCCGGCGGGCGCGCCGCGTCGCACGGGTCGATGGCATCCGGGAGTTTACTTGACCGCCGATGGGATTACAATAGCGGCGGGCGCGGCATTATCTGACCCGGCGCGCCACGACAGAGGACGGTCAAGCAGAACCCGAACGCAGAACAGTTGGAAACCACATCCCATGACAATGCGACAGCAGTTGATGGACATCTACCAGCGTCTGTTCGATGCGTTTGGCCCGCAGCACTGGTGGCCGGGCCAGACGCGATTCGAAATCATCGTCGGCGCGATCCTGACGCAGAACACGAGCTGGACAAACGTCGCCCGGGCCATCGCGAATTTGCAGGCGGCCGGCTGTCTGGAGCCGGACCGGCTGCACGCGCTCGATGCGGCCGAACTGGAACCGCTGATCCGCCCGGCCGGCTACTTCCGCCTCAAGGCCAAGCGACTGCGGAACTTCACACAGTGGCTCTTCGACGAGTACGGCGGCGCACTCGAGACGCTCGACGCCGTCGAGACCCGCCGGCTGCGCGAAGAACTGCTGGGTATCTCGGGCATCGGCCCGGAGACCGCCGATTCGATCCTGCTGTACGCGATGGATCGCCCCGTCTTCGTGGTGGACACCTACACCGCTCGCGTCGCGGTCCGACACGGGCTCATCGAGCCGGACATCAACTACGAGCAGTTGCAGTATCTCTTCGAGTCCAACCTCGAACCCGATGTGACGCTGTTCAACGAATACCACGCCCTGCTCGTCCGCACCGGCAAAGACTTCTGCAAACCCACCCCCAGGTGCCCCGCCTGCCCGCTCAACGACCTGCCCCACGAGATTCACATCGAGAGCACCTGACCCGCCTGGGCGGCAGAGGGTCTGTTGGAATCGGGGGAGAGCCATTGGTAGAGTCCCCCCGCCTTGCGGAATGCCTCACGGTCGCCGTAACGGTAGCATGTTTGGGCCGGATCGACAAGCCCATCCGGCACACTTCGTTTTGGGGTTGCGGCCCGGGGGGGTTGGGGGTAACCTGTGAGGCATGGAAGGCAAGCTCGATGGCCGTGGTACGATGGCAATCCCTTTTGGGTGGAGGCACAGACCATGAAATCGATGAGACGTCGCGACTTTCTCAAGAGTACCCTGGCCGCATCGGCGATCGGTGTGGCGCCGTTCAACATCCTCAAGGCGGGCCCCTCGCCCAACAGCAAGCTCAACATCGCCTGCATCGGGGTGGGCATGCAGGGTTCGAGCAACGCCGAATATCTGGCGGGAACCGACAACGTGATCGCCCTGTGCGACGTCGATTCCGACTGGTGCGGCAAACAGATCCGCAGTCGCACGAATCTGCACGGGATCAAGCTCTGGACCGACTATCGCGTGATGTTCGACAAGATCGGCAAGGACATCGACGCCGTGCTGATCGCCACGCCCGAGCACAATCACTACACAATCTGCCTGTATGCCATGCGGCACGGCAAGTATGTCTATTGCCAAAAGCCGCTCTGCCACACGGTCAACGAGGTGCGTCTGCTGGCGGAGGAAGCGAAGAAGCATCCGAAGGTCGTCACGCAGATGGGCAACCAGGGCCACTCGGGCAGCAGCTCGGCCCTGTTGCGGGACTGGGGCCAGGCCGGATCGGTCGGACCCATCCGAGAGGTCGTCTGCTATTCGACCAAGAACTACTGGATCGACAAGCCGGTCGTGGAGGGCTGCAAGGTGCCGGAAACGTTGGACTGGGACCTCTACCTGAACCGGGCCGAGATGATCCCCTTCAGCACCAGTTATATGAATCGCGAGTGGATTCGCTACACCCACTTCAGCGGCGCCGTCGGCGACATGGCCGCCCACATCTTCGATCCGGCGTATTACGCCCTGGACCTGCGCGTGCCGCTCAGCGTGCGGGCGGACGTGAAGACCCCCGCCTATCCCGGATCGCTTCCACGGTCCGGCGTCATCACGTATGAGTTCGGCCCGCGCGGCGACATGCCCCCGGTGACGATGAAATACTACCTGGGCGACGACATCGAATTTCCGCGCCCCAAGCACCTCGAGCCCGAGCGTCGCGGGATCGACAGCGGATCGGTCATGGTCGGCGAACACGCTTCGATCATGGCGGGCAGCCACAGCCAGGGCGCGCGGATCATTCCCGAGACCGCGATGAAGGAGACGCCCCGGCCGCCGCAGGTGGCGTTCCGCTGCAAGGGCCGGACGCACTTCGACAACTGGACGCTGGCCTGCAAGGGCGAGGACGTCGCGATGTCGTCGTTCGACTACGCCGGTCCGCTGTCGGAGATCATCGTCCTCGGCGATATCGCCCTGGTGCACCCCGGCCGAACGCTGCTCTGGGACGCGAAGAACATGAAGATCACCAACGACGAGGAGGCCGACAAGAGCCTCTTCATGCGGCGTCTGGCGCCGCGCGATCACCTGAACTGGTGCTGATATTGAGGAGCACATCCATGAAGAGCAACGAACGACGAACGATCTCCCGGCGGGATCTGCTGGGCAGTGCGGCGGCCGCGGCGGCCCTGGCCATGACGCCGGGCGGCGCGCTGCGCCGCGTGAGCGCCCAGGTGACGGGCAACCCCAACTCCAAATTCAACGGCGTGCAGATCGGGACGATCACCTATAGCTTCCGCGACCTGCCCGGCACCGCCGAGGACATTCTCAAGTATGTCGTCCAGTGCGGGATCAGCTCGATCGAGCTGATGGGCGAGCCGGTCGAGCAGTACGCCGGAGTCCCCGCCGCGATGCGCGGACGCCGCGACATGACCGACGAGCAGCGCAAGGCCATGCAGCAGAGCCGCGAGGCACAACTCCAGTGGCGACTGTCGGCCCCGATGGAGAAGTTCCGGGCGCTGCGGAAGATGTACAATGACGCCGGCGTCAACATTCACATCGTCAAGTTCGGCAACATCGGCGACGGCAACATGAGTGACGGCGAGATCGACTATTACTTCAACGTCGCCAAGGCGCTCGGCGCCCGGGGCATCACACGCGAGCTGTCGGAAGAGGCGGCCAAACGGCTCGGCCCCATCGCCGACAAGCACAAGATCATGATCGGCTTCCACAACCACACGCAGATGACGCCCACGACCTACGACGGGCCGATCCTGTCGTACGGCAAGCACCTCGGGCTCAACTTCGACATCGGCCACTACGTCGCGGGCACCAACCAGTCGCCGATCCCGATTATCGAGAAGTTTCACGATCGGATTCTGAGCCTGCACCTGAAGGACCGCAAGGTCAACAACGGCCCGAACATGCCGTTCGGCCAGGGCGACACGCCGGTGGCCCTGGTCCTCCAGTTGCTCAAGAGAGAAAAGTGGGACATCCCGGCCGACATCGAGCTGGAGTACCGAGTCCCGCAGGGCTCGAACTCCGTCGCCGAGACGACCCAATGCGTTCAGTTCTGTAAAGAAGCGCTCGCCTGAAAGGCCGGCGCCGTCGAAATCCTATACCCGATCACTTTGGCTCGGAGGTCTTGGCCATGTGTGAACAGTGCACGCGACGGGAGTTCTTGGGGACAGGAGTGGCCGGTGGATTGTTGCTGGCCGGGGCGACATGGACACACGCATGGGCCGCATCGTCGCCGACGCCCCGACCGAGGGGCAAGTCGCGGATCTGCGTGATCTTCACCGGCGAGCCGGCGCCGCAGGACCGCGACTGGGGGGCCGACACCCGCCAGGTCGAGGCCGCCAAGGCCCGCCTGGCCAAGGCCGAGAAGGACCTGGGCAACGTCGAACTGGTCATCGGGGAATCGCGAAGCGCCGAGCAGACGGCGGCCCTGCTGGCCCAGGCCGGACCGGGCGCGCCGGTGCTGACGATCAACACGCGCAACTTCGCCCTGACCGGCGTCGTCGGGCCGATCCTCGAGGGGGCCCATCCCATGATCGTCTTCTCGCTGCCGGCCAGCGGCCACGACTGGATGTACGCCCCCCGCTGGCACAGCCGGGGCCACCGCGTCAGCCTCATCGCCAGCAGCGACTACGATGAGCTCGAGCGGGCCCTCCGCCTGCTGCGGGTCGTGCCCATGATGAAGCAGACGCGGGTCCTTCTGTTCCCGCCGGCCCGCGGCACCGCCGCGGCCCAGTCGCCCGACGAGGTCAAGAAACGGCTCGGCGCCGACGTCGTGGCCGTCGAAGAGAAGCTCTTCGACGAGATGACCGCGTCCGTGGACGAGCGGGCCGTTCAGGACGAGGCCCGCTGGTGGACCCGCAACGCCAAGGAGATCATCGAGCCCAACGAAGAGGACATCCGCAAGGCCGCCCGCATCAGCATCGCCCTGCAGAACCTCATGGCCCAGCAGCAGGCCCAGGGGCTGGCCGTGGGCACCTGCATGGGCTGGCTGGCCAAGGGCTTCCCCTGCCTGGGCTTTGCGCGCCTGCGCGACAACGGGATTCCCGCCGCGTGCGAGGGCGACATGGACTCGCTGCTGACCATGATCCTGTTCCAGTACCTGATCGAGCGCCCGGGCTTCCAGGGCAACGCGACGTTCGACACCTCGCGCAACGTGCTGTGGACCGCGCACTGCACGGCGCCGCTGAAGATGGACGGCCCCGACGGCAAGGACGCGCCCTATCTGCTGCGCGGCCATTCCGAGGTCGCCGGCAGCGGCTGCGTGCCCGAGGTGCAGTACCGTCTGGGCGAGACCATCACGCGCACCAAGCTGGTCAACCTCGATACGATCCTCGCCTCGACGGGCAAGATCGTCGAAGTGCCCGAGCGGGCGGTCCACGGCTGCCGCACCCAGATCGTCACCGAGGTGCGCGACGCCGCCACGATGGCCGCCAACTGGAGCCGCGTGCTGGAGACCGAGGACGCCATGACCCTGCTGCACCGTGTGGTCTTCTACGGCGACCACATGACCGACGTCCGGCACCTCGCCCGCCTGATGGGCATGACCGTCGTCGAAGAAGGCTGATCCAACATGTAGGGTGTGCATCGCACACCATTTCCTTCGCACGTGGCGAGAGAAGGTGTGCAGTGCACACCCTACGATGCTCCGGCTCTACCGAACCAGGGGGCGTCGGTGGGCGATGCGGGACAGGACCAGGATGAACACGAGCCAGCAGAGGGCCGCCAACGTTGCGGCGGCGGGGGCGTTGACCAGCGGTCTGAGGTCGTGGGACAATAGCTCGGCGGCCAGCACCACAGGGTACGCAAAGGCTATCAGCACGATCATCAACAGCGCCGGTCGGCGGTAGAGCACCAGGTGGATCATCGCCGCGATCGGCAGCAGGACCCAGGACCCGTAGAAAACCCGGGCGCTGATGACGTGGTAGGTGAGCCGCTGGCCGTAGACCGTGAAATCAGGCAGAACGCTTGCCAAAGGCACTGACAGCGCCGCTACGAGACCCATGAACGCCGTCACCAGGACCGCGCCCACCACAACCGCCGCAAGCGTCGCGAAAAACCGCTCGCGCCGGCCGCCCGACGTCAGCAGGCTGGAATAGAGGGCGCCGTGGGACAGGCTCATGGCCCCCGCAACGATCGGTAGCGAGCCGAGCAGAATCACCATCAGGTGCCCGCCGAGGTAGCCGAGGAAGATTGTCATCACGACCACCAGGACCAGCACGTTCGTCCATTGCGAGAGCACCATGGCAAACGAGCTGTAGACCGCCCCCCACGCGCAGCGCATTGTGCTGAGAGGTTGCGATCCTGCGATCCGATCAATGAAGAGGTTCTCCACCCACGGGCGCGGATGGTCCTTGAGCCGCGTCCAGGGCGCGGCGCTACGGTACTGAGGCGAGCGTCGCAGCTTGTCGCGGTCGAACACCTCGGCAAAGCCGATCCACGGCCGCAGGCAGTTGCGCCGGGCCAGGTCCGCCCGCGTCAGGTACAGCCACATCGCCACAGCCGCCAGGACTCCGGCCGCCATGACCGCCAGCGGGTGCAAGACCACGATCCGTTCGAGCCGGACATGCAGGCCAAGCCGCTGGCCGAAGAAGAAGACGGCAATCGAGAACCCGACCAGCGCCATGGGCTGCCGGGCGAAGAACCCCCACCACGCTCCGGCCAAATAGAACACCAGGCCGGCCGCAAACGCCG
>JAAYBA010000489.1 GCA_012719085.1 Planctomycetota bacterium | reverse complement strand
TGGGTGGACCCGCTGGCGATGTGGCATCCCGAGCGGACGACGCTGGGCTTCGCCGACGGCCACGCGGAGACGCACCCGTGGCAGAACCGCAGTCTCATCGAGTGGTGCCATCGAGCCATGTATGAGTCGGGCCAGTTCGCATTCAGTATGACGCCTCCGGCCGACGAGCAGGAAGACATCGAGTACATGGCCGCCGGATTCCCCTGCAAGTCGATCCCGTAAGGGGCCCGCTGGCTTGGGTAGGGGCGAATCATGATTCGCTCTCATAGGCGGTGGCGGATGATGCGGCCCTCGATCATGTAGATGACGTCTTCGGCAATGTTCGTCGCGTGGTCCGCGATGCGTTCGAGATGCCGGACCGCGGAGAACATGTGGATCAGCGATTCGGTGTGCTGCGGGTGGGCGGGGATGGCGTCCTTGACGATCCGGTACATCTGGCGGTTCAGTTCATCCACCTCGTCGTCGGCGGCGCAGACCTCGTGCGCCAGCTTGGCGTTGAGGTTGACCAGGGCGTCGAGGCTCTTCTGGAGCATGGCCTGAGCCTTACGGGCCATCGCCTCGAAATCGAACGAAATGTCGACCGGCGGCTGCGTGGCCAGAAAGGCCGCCCGCTCGGCGACATTGACCGCCAGATCACCGACCCGCTCCAGGTCGTTGTTGATCTTCAGCGCTACGATGATGAAACGCAGGTCCGTCGCCACCGGCTGATACAGCGCCAGGATCTTCAGACAGCTCTCTTCGACCTGCACCTCCATCTCGTCGAGTTTGAAATCGTTGTCGATAATCCGCTGCGCGAGAGCGGCATCGCGCGTTTCGATGGCGGTCGTCGCCTCGCGTACGGCCTGCTCGGCCATCGTCCCCAGCGTCAGGATCTCCTTCTTGAGGAGTTCGACATCACGTAACAAGTGGGCGGGCATAAGAAACGGCTCCCTTTCGGATAAATCAAAGCGCAAGACGCAAAAAGCAAAATGATGGAATCCCGATGGACATCGGGATGACCTCCTCACTCTTGATTTCTGATTGTTGATCTTTGCATTTCATTGTTATCCAAATCGTCCGGTGACGTAGTCCTCGGTCTGTTTCTTCGTTGGGTTGCTGAAAATCTTCTCGGTCCGATCGTATTCGATCAACTCGCCCAGGCAGAAGAACGCCGCCCGCTCGCTGACGCGGGCCGCCTGCTGCATATTGTGGGTCACGATTACGATCGTGTACGTGCTCTGAAGCTGCCCGATCAGGTCCTCGATCCGACCGGTCGCAATCGGGTCCAGGGCCGAGCACGGTTCGTCCATCAGCAGCACACGCGGACGCGTTGCCAGTGCCCGGGCGATGCACAGGCGCTGCTGCTGCCCGCCGGAAAGCGCCAAGGCCGATTTTCGCAGGTCGTCCTTCACCTCGTCCCAGATCGCGGCGGCCTTGAGGCTCTGCTCGACGATGTGCTGCAGCTCCTCCTTGCGCCGGATTCCCTGAAGGCGGGGTCCGTAGGCAATGTTGTCGAAGATGCTCTTGGGAAACGGGTTGGGCTTCTGAAAGACCATACCCACCTGCTGGCGGAGATTGATCAGATTGGTGCGCTTGTCGTAGACGTTCTGCCCGTCCACCTCGAGCAGACCCTCGGTCCGCACGTGCGGGATCAGATCGTTCATCCGGTTGATGCTGCGCAGGAAGGTGCTCTTGCCGCACCCGCTGGGACCGATGATCGCCATGACGCTGCACGGATAGATCTCCATCGTAATGTCTTTGACGCCTATCTTGGCGCCGTAGTACAGGGAGAAACCGCTGGACCGGATCACAGGACAGGCGCACTCGGCAGCCGGGGTCTTCGAGTTCGGCGTTGGCTGACGGTTGAGAGTAACCATCATCCTGACATCGGATTTCGTCGCTTGGTTGTCGGCGGCGGTAGCTGGCATAGGTTTCTCTTTCTCCGGCATTCAACAATCACCTTTCGGCGGCACGCGACGGCCGGTCAATGCCCTTTGAGCTTCTTGAAGACCCTCGACCGCAGCACGATCGCCACGGCGTTGAGGATCAGGATCAGCACGATCAGGGTAAGCACCATGCCGTACTGATTGTGCGGCACCATCATCGCGAGGCGATCTCCTACGGCCATATCATAGCTGCCGTAGGACAGCGTACGCGTCGGGTCGAAGATCGACTTCGGCACGGGCCCCATCGCGACGGCGCCGGTGAAGAGGATCGGGGCGGTCTCTCCGGCGATCCGGCTGAGGCTCAGGATCACCCCGGTGAGAATCCCCGGCAGGGCCGCCGGGAAGGTCACGGTCACGAACGTGCGGAACCGGCTGGCGCCCAGCGCCAGCGAGCCCTCCTTGTACGACCGCGGCACGGTGCGAATAGCCTCTTCACTGGCGCGAATCATCACCGGCAGCGTCAGGACAGCCAACGTCAGCGACGCCGCCAGGATGCATGCCTTCGGCTCGAACCCGAGCTTGGGGAACAGAAAGAGCACGAAGAAGGCCAGGCCAAAGAGCCCGAACACGATGCTGGGCACGCCGGCCAACGTATTGATCGACATCCGGAGAATCCGCATGACCGGTCCTTCCGACGCGCACTCGACGAGGTACGCCGCTGAGATCACCCCCAGAGGCACCACAAACAACATGCCCACCACCGTGATCAGCAGGGTTCCGATGATCTCCGGACCGACGCCGCCGAAGTAGTGGCTGTCGAAATTGTCGTCGATGAAGAACTGCCAGTACACTGTGAATCGCGGCCGAAGCATTTCGTCGATGTGCTCGGGAACGTAAGTGAACAGCGGCTCCAGCGCGGTCCCGTGAAACATCGCGGCTCTCGGGCTTCGCTCTTTGACCAGCGGCCGGCCCGGCTCCTTTTCGACCCATTTCTCCGCCCAAACCAGTCGGTCAAGCAACGCCTGTGCCTGGTCCCATCGCGTCGCCCCGTACGATGTCATCGCCAGTGGTCTCGCGACCTGGTTCGGGCGGGGCCCCAGCAGGCCCGGACGCTCCGCAGAGCCGAACAGAAGGACCTCGACCTCATCGAGCGCAACGAGGTAGTCGTGATAATGGCTCAGATCGATGTGCTCGGCCGCGTCCAGAAAGTCCGTCGCCAGAGGGAAGAATCGCTCGGCCACCGTGCCTTTGAATCTCGGCTCGTCCTTGTGGGCCAGCACCTCAGCGATGTTCTTGCGGATCAGTTCGATGTCCTGGCTGCCGAACGCCTCTTCGAGCTTGTCGCGGATGGTTCGAGCCACCTCTCTGGACTCGGTGTATTCCTCGGCCGTCGCGTCTCTGTAGCGCAGCTCCCCGCCGTATTCCCGGTTGATTTCCCGCGCCTGCGACGACATCGCGGCGATGTCGATCCCTTTCTTGAACCGGTCGATCATCTCGTAGACGACCTGGCGGGCTTCGTCGGTCTCGGCAATCTCGGCCGACAAGGCGTCTCGGTCCGCGCGATTGAACAGGTCCCGCTGCATCCTGCGGAACTCGACGGTCCCGTCGAACAACACCGCCCCGCTGCCCCGATAGATCATGGGGCCCAGGACCGCCATCAGGACCAGCATCAGCAAGACGATGGATGCGCCGGTCAAGCCGGTGAAGAGACGATCGAGAGTACGCCGGACGCCGAGATTCATTCAGCTTTTCCCCGCTGCTTTCTTGGCCCGAGAGAGGAAGTACTCACTGACGATGTTCAACATGAACGTCATCAGCAGGAGCACCACGCCGACGGCGAACAGGGCGCTTCGGTGGGGCATCCCCTCCGGCGCCTCGCCCATCTCTCCGGCGATGGTGGCCGTCATCGTGCGGATCGACTGTGACAGATCCCACCACGGATGCGGAATCTGCGTGGCGTTGCCCGAGGCCATCCAGACGACCATCGTCTCGCCAATGGCCCGCATCATGCCAAGAACCACCGCCGCAATAATGCCACTGTGAGCGGCGGGGATCACAACCTTCACCATCGTCTCCAGGCGCGTGGCCCCCAGGCTGTACGACGCTTCGCGAAGCTCTCGCCCCAACGCGGAGATCGCATCCTCGGCCACACTGATGATGGTCGGCAGGGCCATCACCGCCAGGATGATCGAGGCATTCAGCGCGTTGGTGCCTGTGGAGAAGCCGAACCGCCTCTGCATCCACGGGGCCAGTACGAGCACAGCAAAGAAACCATAGGCCACAGAGGGGATCGCCGCAAGGATCTCCACGACGGGCTTGGCGACGTTGCGGATCTTCCACGAGAGGATGTCGCTGAGGAAGACCGCCGCGAGGATCCCGACGGGCACCGCGAAAAGCAGCGCCGCAATCGAAACGTACAGCGAACCGACGATCAGCGTCAGGGCGCCGAAGACCGGCTCGTCCGCCGTCGGACGCCACAGGCGGCTCGTAAGGAACTCCCCAACGCCAAAGTCGCGAAGGAACGGGACCGACCGCAGGATGACGAAAAGCAGAATCAGCAGAACGGCGAGGACCGAGGTGGCCGTGATGAGAAACAGCACGGCCCGACCCACGTGCGAGCTGATGAAACCGACGAGGTCTTCCCCCGGGGTCAGCGCCAGGGGCCGACGGCGGTCGGCCGACGGCCCCAGTGTCAGAGTCAGGCTTCTGCTCTCCATCCGAACCTCTCTTGGGCTTGGCTCAGTAGGCGGTCAACGGCACGAAGCCCTTGGCCTCGACCAGTTCCTGTCCCTTCTCCGTCAGATAGAAAGCACAGAATTTGTGGACCATGGAACCCAGCTTGGGATAGCCGTTGGTGAACAGGAACAACGGCCGGGCCACCGGGTACACACCGCTGGCGATGGTCTGCCGGCTCGGCGCGACCTGGTCGACCTTGATCGCCTTGACCTCTCTGTCGACGAATCCGATGCCGACGTAGCCGATGGCTCCCGAGGTCGTTTTGACTCTCGCGTGTGCCTGCGGATTCGCGTTGACGTATTCGACGCCCGATCCCATCGGCTGCTTGGCCATCACGAGTTCATCGAACGTCTCATAGGTTCCCGACGACGTATCACGGCTGATCACGACGATCGGCATGCTCGGCCCGCCGACCTGGCTCCAATTGGCGATCTTGCCGGCGTAGATGTCCCGGATCTGGGCCTTCGTCAGGGCGCCGACCGGATTGGACGGGTGGACCACCACGCAGACGCCGTCCATCGCCACGACGTGGGCGACCGGATAGACCCCGTTGGCCACCGCGTCCTTGAACTCCTTGTCCTTCATGAAACGGCTCATCGTAGCGATGTCGCAACGTCCATCGACCAGCGCGGCCGCCCCGTCGCCGCTGCCGGTCTTCTTGACGGTGATGTCGAGATCCGGATGAACCCTCTTGAAATACTCGGCAAAGGCGTCCGCGATGGGCCCGACCGTGGTCGAGCCGTCGATTTGCAGGGTCTGCGCCTGAACCGAGCCGCCGAGCAACAACCCAAACAACAGGGCACTTATCAGCATCTTCTGCATACATTGGTCTCCTTGCGTTTTTCCTCCTTATATGCGCGACATGTTAGGATTGCGTTAGGTGGGGGTTAATATCCCGTTATCGACAGGACAATCAGAAGAAGGCATGCAACCGCATCAGCAGGATGTCGGCCTGCCCCATGTCATCGACATCCGTGCGGATGTAGTCCCACATGATCCGCATGTTGGGGTTGAGATACCAGTTCACGCCAGCGCTGAAGTTGTCCAATTCCCCACCGCGGAGGTCCTTGTCATTCAGATCGATGCTGGAATAGCGGGCCTTCAGTTCCCAAGCGCCGGGCCCCCCGCCGAAACGGAAGTTCGTCTTCGGCTTGACCAAGCCGAACGTGCCGGAGGAGGTGCTGTAAGGACGGCGTTCGCCTGTCAGAAAGTAGCTGGCCTGGGCATAGTACGCACTGAAATCAACGTCCGAGCCCCCGGTTCGATCCGCATCGGCACGCATGTACTCGGTCTGAAGCGAGACGGGCCCGGCGACCCACGCCGCTTCCAGTCCGAGCAGGGTTGCCCGATCGGCATCCGTAGTGCCGGTATCGACGAAGCGGTCGATCATGGGCGCCTCCGGACGAGCGCGATAGCGCACCGTCTCATCGGGGTTTCTATGGCTGTAGGCGACGCCGAGGTGTAGCAGGGATTCGCCTTTGTCCTTGTACCAGGGCAAGCCGGTTATGCGTCCCGTGAGATTGTAGCCGCCGTCGTCCATATCGAATCCGGTATCGTCGGTGTCGCGGAACAACCCGGCGGCCCAGGTCATGCGACTGTCCAGCGCAACGTCATGCAGCATGAAACCAACGCTGCGGCTGGGTGCAAACGCGTTGGGCACGGCTCGTTCGACGAACGTCATGTAGTTGCTGCTGGTCAGCTCTTCCAGGCTGAAGGGTTCCTTGAACTGCCCCATGCGCAGCTTGCCGAGCGGGAAGTCCGTCAGGCCGATGTAGGCGTCCTTCAGGGCGGTGCCCCCGCCGGCAAAGTCGAGTTGCAGCATGTAGTCCACATTCTCGTAGATGCTGCCGCCCATGTAGAAACGCACCCGACGGAACCCGACGCCGTCTTCCTGCTCGCCAATCCCGGCCTTGATGTCATCGTCCTCGCCGATCCAGAGCCAGTCGAACATCATACGCCCGCCGATCCGCAACTGGAACAGATCGTCCGCGGTCTTGAATCGAAGGCCATCCTTCCAATACGCCTGCAGATTCGTGGGAGATTCCTCCCCTTGGGAGTCTTTCAGGGCGGCAATCTCCTCGCTCATCGAACGCTCTTTGAGTTTCTGCCGGGCTTCGAGTTGGTTGATCCGATCCTCCAGTTCCGCCGACCGCGTCTTCTGGTCTTCGAGCTGCTGCTTGAGCTCGCCCAGTTCATCGGCTCCGCAAGCCACCGGCCAGCCGGCCACCGTCAATAGCAGGATTCCCATCAGCGTGCCGCACATGCTCATTCTCTTCGTGTCCATCTCAGCGCCTCCACACAGATCCACGAACACCCCTGGCGCGATCGAGCCGATCCCGAAACACCGCAACTGGGGTCCGCGCGATGCTTGTAGCCCTGAATTGTTACAGGCCAATCAGTTTCACGTTAGAATCGTATTAGCGGAAGGCGAGAGCGGCAACCCCGATACCAATCAACGGGGTAGATGAAGGGTGAAGGCGGTGCCCTGTCCGGGGAGGCTCTCAACGCCAATGTGGCCGCCGTGGACGAGGATGATGTGCTTGACGATGGCCAGGCCGAGGCCCGTACCCCCCAGCTTGCGGCTTCGGCTCTTGTCCACGACGTAGAACCGCTCGAAGATCCGGGCCAGATGCTCCTTCGGAATCCCACAGCCGCGGTCGCGCACGCAAATCGCAACCTCATTGTCCTTCTGCAGGACCTCGATCGACACAATCGTCCCTTCATCGCTGTACTTGACGGCGTTGTCGACCAGATTGACGATGGCCTGCTCGAGGAGCGGCGCGTTGATCCTGGCCCAGATCGAGTCATCGCAGGACAATTCCACCTTGATTCGCTTTTGCTCGGCACGAAGGCCCGCCAGCTCGACAGCGGCCTCGAGAACGCCGCGAAGCGCAACCTCCTCAAAGAGAATGGCCCGCCGCTCCGTTCCCTCTTCGAGACGTGACAGACTGAGCAGGTCATCGATGATCGCATTGAGCCGCTGGGCGTGCTTGGCGATGATCCCCAGATACCGCGACGTCTGCTCACCGTCGTCAAGCCCGCCGTCCAGCAAGGCCTCGGCGAAGCCCTGGATCGAGGTCACGGGAGTCTTCAACTCATGCGAAACGTTGGCGACGAAATCCCGACGCAGATTCTCAAGCCGGTGAATCCGGGTCATATCGCTGAGCACGATCACCGCGCCGCCTCGCTCGCCCTGCGGATCGGCCAGGCCCGCCCCGTGAACGCGGAAGAACCGCCCCCCTTCCTCCGGGAAGGACACGTCGCCTTCGGTGGGCTGATCGCTTTCCAGGGTCTGACCAACGAACTGCTGCAATCCAACGTTGCGGATGACTTCCTCGATATGGCGGCCCTGAGCGCCGAGCGGGTCGATGCCGAGCAATTGTGCCGCTGCCCTGTTCACACTTACGATGCGCCCCCGGCAGTCCACGGCCAGGACGCCCTCTCCCAGGCTGGAAAGGATCGCCTTCACCTCGTTCCGCTGCCGGGTGATGGTGAGAATCCGGTCCTGAAGCTGCGTGGCCATCTCGTTCAGCGCCCCGGCCAGCTCATCCAGCTCGGCCGCACCGGTGTCCGGGACGCGGGTGTCGAGCTGTCCCTGCGCGAACAGTTGGGCGATGCGCTTCATGCGGGTGATCGGGGCGCTGATTCGACGTGAGATCAGCAGGCTCAGCAAGGCGGCACAGACAGCCACAATCGCTCCGGCCCAGACAATGGCGATGTAGATGCGACGCAGGGCGCGCTCGGTCTCCGTCACAGGGATCGCCGTGCGCACGACGATACCCATCGGGCCGGCCTCACCGACCGGCACAGCGACGTACATCATGTTCCGCCCGAGCGTCGGGCTGAAACGAATCGACCGCCCGAGCCCTTGGGCAATCGCATCGACAATCTCGGCCCGGTTGGAGTGGTCCTCCATCAGCGCGGGGTTCTCATCCGAATCGCCGAGGACCCTTCCGTCGGAGGCAATCACCGTCAGTCGCATCTGGCCGTCGCCGGCCCGCCCCAGCTTCTTGCACAAGGCATCGACATCGGCCGCCGTCCCGGTCTGAAGCACCGACACCACTTGCGAGGCCGCCACGTCCCCCACCAGGCGAAGCTCCTCCTTGAGCTGGTCGAGATAGAACGTGCGGAGCGTATACGACGAGTAAGCGGTGGCCGCAAGCAGGGCCAGCAAGGTCGTGGCCAGAAACGACGGATAAAGCTGCCAGATCAGTTTCCTTCGGAACATCAATCCGCCTCATTGCCGCAAGACACCATGACAAATCCTGCCTCCTACGGCCCAAGGGCCTTCGGGGTTCGCGGGCCCATCCGAACGGCTGCGAGCGGCAGCTATGAGGCCGGCGGAACCTTCTGCGGCTTGACGCCTTCCCACTGCAAGCCCCCGATGGTCGCCTGTGCGATGTTCGTCAGGTGATCTCCGATCTTCTCGGCATTGTCTACCAGGTCGATGAAGATCAGCCCTGCGACCGCCGTGCAGGCGCCGTCGGTCATGCGCGCCACGTGGCTGCGGCGGAATTCCAGTTGCATCTCGTTGAGCTTCCGTTCGTTGGCCAGGGCCGACCGGGCTTTCGCCACGTCCCCCGCCTCCAGGGCGGCCACCACGCGACTGAACATCTGGATCAACTCGTCACGGATCTGCTCGGCCTCCTGCCTCGCGGCCTCGCTGAACTCGAGCTTCTGCAGGTTCTTCCGCTCGGCGATTTCGACGATGTTGACCGCATGGTCGCCGATTCGTTCGAGATCGTTGACCGCGTGCAGAAGCACGGGAAGCTCCGTGCTGACACCCTCGGACAGAGCCTCCTCGGACAGATCGGTCAGGTACGAGGTGATCTCCATCTGAAAGGCGTCGATCTGATCTTCCAGCTCTCGGACCGAGACGAAGTTCTTCGCGAGGCCTTCAATAATGCCTTCCACCGCCAGCAGCACGGCCGTCTCCGCCGTCTTGGCCATGCGAACGATCTCGCGCCGGGCCTGTTCCATGGCAAGCACCGGAGTCTGCAGCAGGTGTCTCTCGAGGATCACGGGCTGGAATGTCACCTCGTCGGCCCGGACGGGAAGGATTCGCAGAACGATGATCTCGAGCACGCGGATCAGCGGCAGAAACACGATCGTGTTGAACACGTTGAACGCGCTGTGCGCGATCGCCAGAAAGACCATGATCGTCCCCTGCGACAGCTCGACCGGCGCCAGCCACTCCACGAAATCGGCAAACCAGCCGAGCCAGACCAATGGCAGGACGTACAAGACGCCGATCACATTGAACATCGTATGGCCCATGGCCGTCCGGCGGGCGTTTCGCGATGTCCGCAATGCCGCAATCTGCGCGGTGATCGTCGTACCGATGTTGTCGCCGAGAACGAACGGGATGGCCACACGCAACACCACGTCCCAGTCGGCGCCGAACGCGCCCTGCAACGCCAAGGTCTGGATCAGGGCAATCGAGGCCGAACTGCTTTGAAGAAGCATGGTCAGGACCGTACCCGCCAGGATCGCCAGAATCGGATTGGCCCCAAGCCAGATCAAGGCCTGCTTGGCGCCCTCGTTGTCACTGAGGGGGGCGAAGGCCTCCTTCATGAAGTGAATGCCCAGGAACAGCAGCCCGAACCCAATCATGATCAGCCCGACATTGCGAGCCTTGGCCGACTTGCCGGCAATGTGGAGAAGAAAACCCGCGCCAACCATGGGAAGAGCATAGCTGCTGATCTTGAAAACGGCGAACGCCGAGACGAGCCACGCCGTGAAGGTGGTTCCCACGTTGGCCCCGAGGACAACGCAAAGAGCTTGCCGCAAAGTCAACAGCCCGGCGTTGACGAGCCCGACGGTCATCACCGTCGTCGCGGAACTGGACTGGATGAGGCACGTGACCATCGCGCCCATCAGTACCGCGACAATGCGGTGTTTCGTCAGGGCTTCAAGCAGGCTCTTGAGTTTCTGTCCGGCGACCTTCCGCAAGCCGTCGGTCATCAACCCCATTCCGAAAAGGAACAGTCCCAGCCCACCGACGGTTCCAAACACCATGTCTTTAATGTCCATTCACGTTCCTCGGACCTTTCGGCCGCCGATGGCGGATTGCGGATTTCCGACTGCACGACACATCGGCAACGGGCACGTCCGGTCAGTCAATCATGTGGGGATTCTGGGCGATCTTGGGCTCGACGCCGGCCCATTGGAGACCCCCGATGACCGCCTGCGCGATGTTGGTCAGATGGTCTCCAATCTTCTCGATGTTATCAACCAGGTCGATGAAGATCAGGCCGCCCTCCGGCGTACAGAGCCCATCGCGCATACGATCCACATGACTGCGACGAAACTCGATCTGCATTCGATTGAGGTGCTTCTCATTCGTAAGGGCCGACTTGGCCTGTTCGACGTCATTGTTCTGGAGGGCCCCGATGATATAATCGAACATCTGGTCGACCTCCCTCTTTAACCGGTCGGCTTCGGCCAGCGCCGATTCCGTGAACAGGAGCTTCTGATCCATCTTGCGCTCGGCGATTTCGGCGATATTGACCGCATGATCGCCGATGCGCTCCAGATCGTTGACCGTGTGCAGAAGCACGGGCAATTCGATGGAAACCTCCTCGGAGAGATGCCGGCTCGACAGGGCCGACAGGTAGGACGTAATCTCCAACTGAAAACAATCGATGAAGTCCTCGATCTCCCTGACGGCGGCCAGTTTGCGTGCGTCATTTTCGGCAATGCCGGCAATCGAGGCACACAGCGCTCTCTTGGCGGTCTTGGCCATGCGAACGATCTCGCGTTTGGACTGTTCCAGGGCGATCTCCGGCGTGTCGAGGAGATGCTTTTCCAGCATGATGGGCCGCATCGCCGCATCGCCGGGCCGTTCGCGGACCACACGAACGACGAAACGCTCCAGCAGCCCGGCCATCGGCAGCCAGATTGCGGCGTCGGCGAGCTTGAAGGCGGTGTGGGCCACCGCAATGGACATCGCGATCGTGGTCGGCCCCAGCGTCCAGGGACAAATGGCAGAGACGAACGTCCCGAACCATCCCAGGTGGACGAACGGATAGCCCATGGCGACCCCGGCGATGTTGAACACCGTGTGCGCCCAGGCGGCGCGCCGCGCGTTGACATTGGTCTGGATCGCCGCGAGCTGCGCCGTGATCGTCGTGCCGATGTTGCTGCCCAGCACGAAGGGGATGGCAATGTTCAATGCCACGTGCCAATCGGAGCCGAACGCCCCCCCGACGGCCAACAACTGGACAATCGCAATCGCCGCCGAACTGCTCTGCAACAGCATCGTGATCCCCGTCCCCGCCAGAATCGCCAGGAAAGGTCGATGGCCGAGCGAAACGAAAAGCTCCTGCACCCTGCGACTGTGTTCCAGGGGCTCGAACGCATCCTTCATGAACCCGATGCCGACGAACAGAAGGCCGAAACC
>JAAYBA010000488.1 GCA_012719085.1 Planctomycetota bacterium | reverse complement strand
GTGCTCGATCAATTCCGCTGGGATGTCGAACTGGACCCGAGCGAATTGGAGCCTACAATGCCCGAGGACTACACCCTGGAGGAATGGCGCTCGTAGTATGCGGAAGGTCAAACCCGGGCCGGGCCGTTGGCTCGGCCTCTTTCATGCGCTGAAGAGAAAAAATGCCGGCAGGATACGAAACACGGGCTTCGAGCGTGGTACAGTGTGAGAATGATCGTTCTTGTTGGCAACGTGAGCTGATGGCGATAGTTGAAGATGAGCTGTTGAAATGGAAGTTCCGCCGGGGCAACCCGGAGGCGTTGGCGCGGATCTACGAGAAATACCTCGATTCGATGCTGACTCTGGCGATGGGCCTGCTGAACGACCGGGCGGCCGCCGAGGACGTGGTGCACGATGTGTTCGTTTCGTTCGCCCGTCTGGGTCCGGGGTTCCGGCTGCGGGGCCGGCTCAGCGGCTACCTGGCGACGAGCGTGGTCAACCGCGTTCGAGACTATCGCCGGCGTTCGCAGCGGCAGGTGCAGGCATCGAGCCGCGAAGCCAGGCCCGCCCGCGAGTCGGTCGGACCCGACGACGCAGTGAGCTTTGCCGAACAGGCGGCCCGGCTCAACGAGGCCGTCGCCCAACTGCCCGACGAGCAGCGTGAGGTCGTGCTGCTGCGGCTGAAGGCAGACATGAAATTCCGCGATATCGCCAGGCTACAACAAGTATCCATCAATACGGTCCAAGGCCGGTACCGGTACGGCCTGGATCGGCTGCGGTCGATGCTGAACGGCGAGGTGGAAAAATGAAACCGAAGAAGAAAGTCGAAAACGCCATTCGCAACAAGCTGTGGTTCACCGCCGGCGCGACGCTACGCGACCGACTGTTGACGGATGTCATGAAGGCGCAAGAAGAATCCATGCCAATCAGACCGGTCCGTTGCGGGCCGGGTATTGGGAGACAAATCATGAAGACTCGAATTGCAAAAGTAGCCTCCGTCGCGGCAGTCCTCACCGTCGCGGCGCTGGCCCTGACGTTCTGGAGCCGATCCAGCGCCCCCGCCTATGCCATCACCGACCTGGCCGCCCAGTTCGAGCAGGCCCGCACCATCCACGTGCAGGGCTGGCATTACTTCCCGGAACACACGATGCCCGACGGCAGCGCGGTCCCCCCTTCGCCGATCGACAACTGGACCGACGTGGTGAACGCTCGCGTCCGGTTCACAACAACCCAACTGACCAGCGGCGCCGATGGCGTCAACGTGTACGTAAGCGAAGTCGTCCGCGATGGTCCGTCCTGGATGCGGATGGACCACGACCCCAGGTCGGTCGTGTACTTTCACGTGAGCGAATATCAGCAGAAACTGGGCGTGCGACAGATCTCGAAGCTGATTTCAGGACAACTGTTCGGCGACATCACACAGCTCTCCAATTCCATCGTGGTCGGCGCCGAACGAATCGACGGCATCGCCTGTGACATCTGGCAATCGGACGATGCTGACGGCGGACGATCGAGACAATGGCTGGCAGCCGATACTGGCCGTCTGGTGCGGGCCCAGGACCTGCGAAAGCTGGACTCGGGCGAATGGAAGGTCGCGACGGACTACTCGCTCATCGAGTACAACGTCGAGCCGCCCGAGGGCACTTTCTCGCTGGAGCCGCCCGAGGGCTATACCGCGCGCAATTCCCCCCAGACCGCTTACTCCATGGATCTCGGCAAAAACGGGGTCCCCGGATTCAGGGACGATGACTGGTACTACTATTGCGGCCCGAAGCTGGCCTTTGCCCTGACGGATGGGAGCATCGTTCTCGGGTGGCAGAGCTTCGACCCCATGGACGCAGAGAAGCAGGCCGTGCTTTTTGAAGGGGTGACGTTTGGCGGGCCCCTGCCGAAGCTGCCCATCGAATTCTATGCCCTCATACCGGACAATGGCTCCAGCGAACCCCTCTATACCGGGTACCATCTGGCCTTCACACGCAAACAGGGCCGATTCTTCGAGTGGGGTCTGTACGTTCCGGACGGCACGCCGCCCGCGGATGTCCAAGCGACCGGGTACGAGATGCTCTACCGACGCAATCACGAAATCGCACGACGCTTCACCTTCGACCACCACGACATGACCGTGAAGCCCGAGTTCACGATCGAGACGCCCGAAGAATTCGACGAGTGGGTCCTCGGCGCGATGGCCGAACTCGCCGACGACGGCACGGCCCCGGAGAACCTGACCTATCAGAAGGTCATCGATCTGGCCCAGCAGATTCGCACGCCGGTCGCACCGTAGGCGTGAAATCCTCCCGAATCGATCCAGGCCGGGCCGGCGGAGGTCCGGCCTTTTTCATTGACGAGGGCCGATGCGTTCGATACGAACGCACCGGGCCTACCGGGTGCGATCCGCGAGATGAATCTGGCCGAGCGCGCCGCTTTTTCTGCATGGAGGCGGCGCGCCGCTCGTCTTGATTGGCGGAACAGGTTGGGGAGCCTCGATTGAACGACGCGGTCGACGACAACGCAGTGCAAGCTTGCCGGCAAGGGGACAAGACGGCGTACGCCACCCTGGTCGAGAGACACTACCGACGCGTTTTCGCCCTGTGTCTGGGCATGATGGGCAACGTGCACGACGCCGAAGACATCGCCCAGGAGACCATGCTGAGAGGTTTCTCGAACATCCGCAAGTTGTCCGACGCCGGGCGGTTCGAGCCCTGGATTCTGAAGATCGCCCGGAACCTGTGCCTCGATGCCTTGCGGAAGCAGAAACGCGCCAAGGCCCGGGCCACCAGGCAAGAGGTCAGAGATGCACAAGAGCCGAAGGAGAATCACGATCTGGAGCAGGCCATCAAACGCCTGCCCCTGGAGCTTCGCGTGCCATTGACTATGTACTACTTCGAGCACAACAACACCGAAAGCGTTGCCAGCAGGCTGAACATCTCCCGCTCCCTGGTCTGCCAGCGAATCCGGACAGCAAGGGACGAATTGCACGTCCTGCTGACCGAAGGAGAGCATCATGAACCCTGATTGCCCGAGGATCCGAGACTATACCTCGGATGCCATCTCGGGTATCCTGCCCGAGGCCGACGAGCGAGCCCTTCGAGAGCACCTCGATGGCTGTGCCGATTGCCGCAGGTACGCCGAAACGCTGAAACAGCAAGACGCCATTCTGGCCGACCACTTCGCCCGGATCGACGCCGACATGCCCGCTCGCCGGTCGCACGTCTTACGGGCAATTGACGCCGTCTGCGAAGCACAACAATGGAATGTCTTCGTCGTCGCGCGAGGCATCTTGACAACGCCGTTGACGAGAATCGCAGCGGCGATACTCATCGTGGTCACGATCCTGGCGCTGTGGCAAATGGAAGACGGGACCACTACGGCCTACGCCCTGTCGGACGTGCCCAAGCTCCTTGGGCAAGCCCGGACGATCCACCTGCGCCGCCGGCATTTTCCAAACGGCCAGGTCGTGCACTTGGAGGACTGGTGGGACAGCGAAAGCGGAGGGGCCTATCACTATTGGGAATGGCCGGAATACAAACAGGGCCCCAATGGACTGCAGTCTATGAAGGCTTCTTTCGAGACCGTCAAGAACGGACGCTTCATCATGGAGGTTGACCACCAGAACAAGACGG
>JAAYBA010000487.1 GCA_012719085.1 Planctomycetota bacterium | reverse complement strand
GGCGTCATCACCTTGACCGCGTCGATGTCCTTGGCGTTCTCCAGCAGGTCCCGGAAGTCGGCATACGAGGCGCAGCCGCGATACCCACCCGACGGGGCCTTGTCCGAGTAGTAAAGCTCCACGACCTCCTTGCCCACGTCGCGGCCGCCGGGGACCCGGCCGGCGCCCTTTCTCCATTGCGGTCTGCCCAGTCCGGCGGCAATCGTGCTCCGCACGCTGTCCTTGCCCCACTCCACGTAGTCGCTGCTGTCCTGGTTCGGGTCGCAGACCGCAACGACCTGCACCTCCGGGGCGGTCAGCATGCCGAACATTTCCGTAAGACCCTGCGTGCCGCAGCCAATGTTGGCGACGGTGATCTTCTCGCTCGGAGCAACGTACCCGGCCCCTCCCAGCACGTGACGCGGAACGATGGTGACGGCGCCCGCCGAGGCGGCGGCGTACCCCAGAAACTTGCGACGGTTCATGTCAGATGCCATTGCTTGTCTCCTTGACCAGGTGGATTGAACAGTCATCCAGGCACGCAAGAACGGAATTGGTCCTTGTGGGACTGTCTCTATGCTAACCCATAGCCTCGCAATGTACAAGGAGTCGTTGCCCCGCGAAGACTTGAGATTCCACGCATCCATGCTATGATGGTCTGCGGTCTCGTACGCCATACGAATGGAAGAACTGCCTGCCCTGACACAAGGAGCCTCTGATGCCGAAGACCTTCACCATCGCACTGTTGTCTATCCTGCTGTTGACTGCCTCGACTTGGGCCGCGAGCCCCCGTGTTGTTGTCTATCCTGCCCCGGCAGGGGAGATCTCGCCGACCGACTACGAAGTACAGGTGGAGAACCTGAAGGTGGATGTATACGGCGCCCGGACACTGGACCCGCCGTTTGCCGACAAGCAGTGGGACTTCGGCGGCCCGTATTCGTTTGCGAACTTCGACATGGCAGGGGCGGTCACCGTTCGCGTCGTGTCGAAGCGGTCCCTTCGCAATGTCGTGATCCGGCCGCAGTCGTCCGGCATCGTTCCCACCCTCCAGGACGACCACACGATGACCCTGACGCTCGACCGCCCGCGCAAGCTCAGCATCGAGCCGGACGGCAAACGAGGCCCCCTGCTCCTGTTCGCCAATCCTCTGGAAACGAAAGCCCCCAAGAGCAACGACGAAAATGTGATCTACTATGGTCCGGGCGTGCACAAACCCGAGAAAATCGTCGTTGCAAGCGGCCAGACGCTCTATCTGGCCGGCGGAGCAGTCGTCAAGGCCGAGGTGCTGGTCCAGGGGTCCAATATCCGAATCTGCGGTCGCGGCATCCTGGACGGCTCCGATTGGGAATGGCGCAAAGGCCCGGTGGGCAACCTGATCGCCATCCGCAACAGCAGCGACGTCGAGATCGAGGGCATCACGCTTCGCGGCTCATCGCACTGGACCATCGTCGCCAAAAGCAGCCGGCACGTGACGGTCCGAAGCGTCAAGCTCTGCAACTCCCGCGTACAGAACGACGACGGCATCAATCCCTGCAACTCACAGGATGTGCTGATCACCGACTGCTTCATCCGAAGCGACGACGACTGCGTCGCCATGAAGGGACTCGACTTCGCCGGCGCCGACAGCAACGTCGAGCGCATCACCGTGGAAAACTCGATCCTCTGGTGCGACCGCGCCCGCATCTTTCTGCTCGGGCACGAGAGCCGGGCCGCGTTCATGCGGGACATCACGCTGCGCAACCTCGACATCATCCATTTCACCATGACGCCGTTTCTCTTCGAGCCGGGCGAGGATATGCGTCTGGAGAACGTCACCGTGGAGGACATTCGGATGCACGGAGAAGGTCAGCGGGAATTCATCCGCCTGCGTCCGGTCGTGAATCAGTATATGCACAAGAAGGTGCCGGGATTCATCCGGAACATACGGTTCAGAAACATCACGATTGAAGGCCAGCCCGGCGATTATCTCGTCCAGATCGAGGGGGCCGATGAGGAGCACGACGTTCGTGCGGTGACGTTCGAGAATGTGCTGGTCAATGGACAGACGCTGACTCGGGGATCCGAGCGACTCCGCATTGGAGGCCATGTCGAGGCGTTACATTTTCAGCCGGAAGCACCATAGCAGACGGCTACGAACGCGCTGATGCGCCGACACTTCCGATACCTGCTGGTCAGCGATATCCGCTATCGCCTGACGACGGTTCCCCCTCCCCCTTCGCCTCCGCCCGGCGCTCCGCCGCCTCCGCCGCCCGGATTGACGCCGACATTTGTCACCATGCTGGAAATCGTGAAGCTGGCATACTTCGTTCCGGGCGTGTAGATTCCATCTTGATGCAGACCGTCGCAGGCCGCGCCCGTGCAAGTGCCCCCATAGTAGACATCATACGTGGAACCTCGCACAAGGTCCTGTGAAGAAAACGCCACGGAGTTGTACTGTTTCGTGGGCGTGAAGCTGAGGACGCCTTCTCCTGTGCCGTTTTGAATATAGACCAGGGTGTCGGCCGGCAGCATCGTGTTGAAGGTCAGCAGTATGGAATACTGAGTCGAGGAGGTGCTGGGGGCTTGCGCCATCCCGGAATTGCCGGCCGCCACCAGGAATCCTCCGGTCATCGTGAACGAAGAGTGATCGACTGCACCGTTCATATTGGACGTGGGACCATTGACAATGACGACGCCGTCCGTCATGACGATGGAACCGTTGGAGTCGATGCCGTCCCCTGCCGCGTCGATAACGAGATAGCCGCCATGGATACACAGGCAATACTCGCCGGAAGCCACGAGCGCAGGACCGCCTCCCCCCGGCCATCCGCCCGGACCGCCCATTCCCATATTGTCCCCACCTCCGGCGACATTGATGCCATCGTCACTTGAGACGATGCGAATCCGGCCGCCATTGATTGTGATATCGGCATTGGCGCTCTCCAGGCCCTCATAGGATTTGACGATGTGGATGTCCCCGCCATTGATGACCAGGTCAGCATCGGTGCGGATGCCGTCGTCTCCGGCAGAGAGGACCAGCGTTCCTCCATTGACAGTCACGCATCCATCCGAATGGATGGCGTCGTCTGCAGAATCCACGGCGAGCTGTCCCCCGTCGATGGCAATGCTGTCGACCGCCTTGATTCCCTTGGCCGATATCGCTGCGCCGATCCTGGCACTGCTGCCTCCCCCCGAGGACAGGCTGATCTGCCCATCCACGATCGCGATGTCGGTTCCGGCTGCTATCGCATCACCGCTCGATGTGATGTCGATCACACCGCCCGCAATTGTAACACCCTCTCCGGCGACCATGCCGTCGTCACTCGATACAATACCGATGTTCCCGGCATTGACTGTGATCGTGTTACTGTCGATGCCCTCGTAACACCAGGTGACCTGGACATCGCCGCCGTTGATTTCCACGGCGCGGTCCGAGTGCATGGCGTCGTCGCTGGAGGAAAGGACAAACGTCCCTCCGTTGATGGCCAGGGTCCCGTTGGAGTGGATCGCGTCATCACAGGAGTTGATGATAAGCTCTCCGCCATCGATGATCGCACTGACCCCGGCAACGATGCCCTTCCCAAGTGTGCTGACGCCGACCCTACGGTTGGTACCCCCACCCGAACGCAGGTTGATCTGGCCGCCAGCAATAAGAACATCGGTTTCGGCCTGAATGCCCTCCGCTCCGCTGGTGATTGTCAGTATGCCGGTCTCGACAGAGACGTATCCCTTTGTGCCGTCTTTCTCATTGTCGGACTTCAAGCCGTCGCCCCCGGCAATGATGGAGATGTCTCCACCTCGGATCACAAGATAGTCTTTGCCTCGGATTCCATCATCAACAGCCTGGATATCGATGACCCCGCCCGCAAGGATGAGGCCGTTCTTGCTGGAAATGCCGTCGTTGACCTCGCCACAAACAGTCAACAGACCGCTCCCGCAGACCGTCAAGTCATCCTTGCTGAAGATCACGGCACTCGGCTCGTCCGCCTCCGAACTGTCCACAAGGCTGGTCCTTCCGTCCGCCACGTAGTTCTCCGTATCTTCGGAGAGGATGATGACCGTCTTCCTGGCATTCTCAACAAGGATCGGCGCGCTCCACGAACAACGGATGTCGGCCCCGTTCAGAATAAGCCGCACCGTTTTCTTATCGGTGGAATCTACGACGATCTGTCCATCGGCCAGGATGCCACGCACGCTGTACGTGCCTCCACGAGTGATGGTCACCGTGTCGCCATCCGCATCTGCACCAACCCCCTCCACCGCAACCGTCGTTTCGCTCAAGGCGATCTCAGTGACTTCCAGACTATCCCATATGTAGTCTTCCGGGTCCTCGTGATCCGGGCAGTTCTCCGCAGACGGGGTTGCCGCGGTCGTCTCACTGCCTTCGGCATCCACAACCGGCTCATCGCCGGGCATTTGCGCATACGACGCCACCACATGGCCCATTCCCACAATCACGAGCACAATGGCGACACACACAACAGTCCTGCGCGCCAGCATTCTGATTTCCTCTCCGGTTCAAACGGTCCGACAGCACACACCCACAAGGCACGGCCCCAAAGGCGGATCTCCGCCGAGCGCCTGTATGCATAGTGTCTCGGATTGCAGAATGGTAACACCTGAATTCGCAGATTTCCGCAGGCCACCCTCGCCGGATGATTCGTTAAGGAAGCCCCCTTCGC
>JAAYBA010000486.1 GCA_012719085.1 Planctomycetota bacterium | reverse complement strand
TAGGCCAGCGGCCCGAACTGCGCCGTGTCGGCGGCACCGGGCACTCCCGCACTCCAGTAATCGGGATTGCTCCATTGGTCTTCGCCCGCCCCTTGTCCGGTCCAGACGGTGACGGCGGCATTCGTTGCAAGGACGGTCCACAATACGACACCAGCCACCACGAGAGCCATTCGTTTCCTGACCACTGCAAGTCCTCCACAATAAACGGACTGTTGTCTGTCAACACTCATGTCACGGCCCCTGGCGAAAGGGGTCCCGCACAGATCGTTTCCGCCTATCTCGGCAGCGGCCCGACGAATTCTTGAGAGATTATGGAGGCCATTTCGCCAAGCCTCAGGCGTCGGATCCAACCGACAGACAAGACAGTGGCAGGTGTCGCCGTGGCCTGTCCTGCGGTAACAATGCTGATACATTGCACCCGTCTTTCGTTATCGGCCCGGCGACAATCCCGTGGTCAGCCGGCATCTTCTTTTTGTCTATCACGAGGTCCCACGAGAAATTGGGGTAGACCGGGAGGCGACGGGGATCGGGCCCACGACGAGACTGCCGCCGGGCCGACCGTCGGCCTGAACCGCCGCAAGAAGGCACTCTCGCCGCGTACTACTTCTGTGCTCCCTTGCCGGATTTCGAGAAGGGCAGCGATGATTTTGACGAAATCCGCCTTGACAGGATCGCGGGTACGGCACTATACTGACCCGACTTGGCTGAAACGGCGGCGTAGCTCAGTTGGTTAGAGCGTGGGATTCATAAGCCTAAGGTCGGTGGTTCGAGTCCACCCGCCGCTATTGGAGTCTTTTTCGCCCGATGGGCGTTTTTTGATGGGTTTTGCACGATTCTGTTTGCTTTGTGCCCCCTTCGTCTAGTGGCCTAGGATATCAGGTTCTCATCCTGGAGACAGGGGTTCGACTCCCCTAGGGGGTACTTTTTCACTTTTCGTTAGTGATTGACGGGCGATTATAGGTCCTTCCCTCCCCATGCTCGACCGCGATGGTGAATCTGCGCTGATCGACCCCGACGAGCAGTTCATGCGCAGGGCGATCGATGCGGCGATGATCGCCGAGGAGAACGGCGACGTGCCCATTGGAGCGGTCATCGTTCACCGGAATCAGGTGATCGGGCGGGCCTGGAACCAGCGGGAGCAGCTCCACGACCCGACCGCCCACGCGGAGATCATCGCGCTGACGCAGGCGGCCAGTTCCATCGGAAGCTGGCGTCTGCACGGTTGCACGATCTACGTTACGCTGGAGCCGTGTCCGATGTGCGCGGGCGCCCTGGTGCTCGGCCGGCTCGACCGGCTCGTCTACGGTTGCCCGGACCCGAAGACCGGCGCCTGCGGCAGCCTCTACGACATCGTCCGCGACGAACGTCTCAACCACCGCCTCGAAGTCACCTCCGGGGTCCTGGCCGACGAATGCGCCGCCCTGCTTCAGGACTTCTTCCGCCAGCGTCGCAACAACGGCGGCGGTCCCGCCGTTCCTTGAAGACCCGCTTGCGGCCGCCGCGGGGATATCCCCCATCTCTTTAGAGGATTCTCCGGACAGAGGAGAGCAAACTCGCTTTCCGCCGCTTCGTATGGATACAGACGGGCACTTTGCGTGCCGGATCATCGAGAAGCTCTATGTGAGACGAGGCATGTTTGGAAAGAAGATCCATCTGTTCACGCTCTTTGGATTTGACGTTGGCATCGATCTGACGTGGATTCTGCTGGCGCTGCTGGTGGTCTGGTCGTTGGCGACGGGGTTGTTTCCGCACTACTTCCCCGGTATGCCGTCATCGATCTACTGGTGGATGGGTGTCGGAGGCGCGCTGGGGTTGTTCGTCTCGATCGTGTTCCACGAGTTCTGCCATTCGCTCGTGGCGCGGCGATTCGGGTTGCCGATGAAGGGGATCACGCTGTTCATTTTCGGGGGCGTCGCGGAGATGTCCGAAGAGCCTCCCAGTGCGAAATCGGAGTTTCTCATGGCCATCGCCGGGCCGATTTCGAGCATTGTGTTGGGGGGTATCCTGTACGGCGCCGGCCAATTGGGCCGCTACGCCGGAGGGCCGGAGGCAGTCAACGCGGTGCTTCTGTACCTGGCGTTTCTCAATGCCATCCTCGCAGGTTTCAACATGATCCCCGCGTTTCCTCTGGACGGCGGCCGCGTCCTGCGTTCGATTCTCTGGAAGGCCAAGGGCAATCTGCGATGGGCCACGCACATCGCATCGGTTCTCGGCTCGGCGTTTGGGACGGCCCTGATCGTTCTGGGCGTCGTCGTTTTCTTCAGCGGCAGTCTGGTTGGAGGGATCTGGTACCTTCTTATCGGCTGGTTCATCCGAAACGCCTCCCGGATGTCCTACAAGCAGGTCCTGATCCGTAACGCACTCGGCGGCGAGGAGATCGGACGGTTCATGCAGCCAGAGCCCGTCACGGTGCCGCCGACTCTCTCTATCGAAGAACTGGTGAACGACTATTTCTATCGCTTTCATCACCGGATGTTCCCCGTGACCGACGGCGAGGGGCTTGTCGGGTGCGTGACAGCAAAGCAGGTCCGGGGACTGCCCCGAGAGCAATGGAGCCGACACAACGTCGGCGAGCTGACGGTTTCATGCTCGAAGGACAACACGATCTCGACAGATACCGATGCGGTGGAGGCGTTGTCCATGATGAACCGGACCGGAAACAGCCGCCTTCTGGTCGTTGACGAAAACCGCCTGGTGGGCATCGTAACGCTTAAGGATATGCTCAGGTTTCTCTCTCTCAAGATCGATCTTGAAAGCAGATAGACCGCAACCGGAACCCTGTTTGGAGGTCTTCCTATGAATGCAGAAATGACGTGTTTGCGTTGTGGCGGCGCCCATCTGGAATCGGGAGCGCTTCGCTCGACGGGAGCGATACATTTCCGGCCCCAGGGCGCCAAGTTCCTGAAACTGAAGACCGCCGACGTCGATGTGGAGGCACGACTGTGTCTGGACTGCGGAACGATCGCTCTGAGTTGCGATGTCCAGAAGGTCAAGTCGCTGATCGGAAAGGAATAGCCTTCGATCCGCGCATCGACACGGAATGGTGAAAGGACGGGCCTTATGGTCAAGACGCATCGCAAGGTGGTTGTCATTGGAGCCGGATCGGTGGGGACGACGTACATCTACGCTCTGCTGCAGACGGGTTTGGCCAGTGAGATCGCTCTGATCGACCTCGACGCCAAGCGGGTCGAAGGCGAGATCATGGACCTGTCGCACGGGTTGCCATTCATTCCGCCGGTTTCCGTAAAGGCCGGTACATACGATGATTGCGCCGATGCCCACCTGATCGTCGTCACCGCCGGCGCCAAACAGACGCCGGGGCAGCCCCGCATCGAACTGATCCAGAAGAACGCCCAGATCGTCCGGTCGATCTGCGAGCAGATTCGCGGTTCTGGCTCAACTGCGGTGGTGCTCATGGTGACCAATCCGGTCGATACGCTTACCCAGGTGGCCCAGAGACACCTGGAACTGCCGCGCGGCCGCGTCATCGGATCGGGCACGGTACTGGACAGCGCCCGGTTCAAGTACATGCTGAGCCGGCACTGCGGGATCGACGCCAGAAACGTACACGCCTATATCCTCGGCGAGCACGGCGACAGCGAGGTGCCCGCCTGGAGCATGACGCACATCGCGGGCATTCCGATCCGCGAGTACTGCGAAATCTGCAAGGTCTGCGACTACCCGAGGCATCACGAAGAAATCGCCCGCGAAGTCCGCGACTCCGCGTACCATATCATTGACTACAAGGGCTCGACGTTCTACGGGATCGGACTTTCGCTGCTGCGGATCTCCGGCGCCATCCTCCGCGACGAGCACAGCGTGCTGACCGTATCGACCCTGCTGGAAGGGGAATACGGCCTGAAGGACATCTGCCTGAGCGTTCCCTGCATCGTGGGGGAAAACGGCGTCGAGCGGATCATCGCCGCCCGCTTGCCGGCGGCCGAGCAGGAGGGCCTCGAGCGGTCGGCCCAGATCCTGCGCGGCGTTCTCGATAGCGTGTCGGTATAGACAGCCAACCCGCGGTTCGCCGCGGTTCTCGATAGTGCCCCCGATCTCTTCAATCGGGGGCTTTTGCGTTGATGGACCGGATCCGTTATGCTACGGCGGTTTCGTGACGCCGGTCGCCACGAAGATAGCGTCGTGGCTTCGGATGTGGAAGGGGCACAGATGATGGACATCAGGACGATGTGGATGGTGGCGATGGCAGCCGGGCTGCTGGGCGGGGCGGTCGGGGCCGGCAATGTGCCGCTGTGGCCGCTGCTGGCCGTTGAGCCGAGCGAGGAGTACCCACGTCATTCCGAGGGCGACATCATCGAGCTGAAGGACGGGCGGCTCGGTCTGATCTATACGCGGTTCACCGGCGGCAGCGGCGACCATGCGGGGGCCGATCTGGTGAAGCGCGCCTCGGCCGACGGCGGCGCGAGCTGGAGCGATGCGGAGGTCGTGGTCCGTCCGACGGGCGGGCTGAACGTGATGTCGGTCTCGCTGCTGCGATTGCAGGACGGGCGGATCGCCTTGTTCTATTTGCGCAAGACGTCGCGGGAAGATTGCCGGCCGATGATGTGCGTCTCGACCGACGAGACGCGCACGTGGAGCGAGCCAGCGGTGTGCATCACCGATGAGGTGGGTTATTACGTGTTGAACAACGATCGGGCCGTGCAATTGAAGTCGGGGCGGATCATTCTGCCCGTGGCTTGGCACCAGGGCCCGGGCAAGCCGCGCGACAACGCGGGCGTCATCATGTGCTATTTGTCCGACGACAGCGGCGTCACGTGGCGGCGCAGCACGGACTCGTTCAAAGGCTACGATCCCGATGGCAATCGCATCATCGTGCAGGAGCCCGGCGTGGTCGAGCTAACCGACGGCCGGCTGATGATGTTCATACGGACCGATGCCGGCAGCCAGTACGTCTGCCACTCGACCGATGGCGGGGACACATGGTCGAAACCCCGGCCCTCCGAACTGGCCTCGCCGCTGAGCCCGGCCTCCATCGAACGCATTCCCTGGACGGGCGATCTGGTCTGCGTGTGGAACGATCATTCCGGGCGTCACCCGTTCCCGGCCGGCCGACGCACGCCCCTGTGCGTGACCATCAGCACCGACGAAGGCCAGACGTGGGGCGCCTCGCACGTCATCGAGGCCAATCCCGACGGCTGGTATTGCTACACGGCGATGGCGTTCGTGAAAGATCGGATGCTTCTGGCCTACTGCGCCGGCGACAAGAAGGTCGGCGGACTGAACCGGCTCAAGGTCCTGGCCATCTCCAGAGATTGGCTGTCATCGCGATGAGCGCGTGGTCTGATAAGACAATGAGGCGCTTCACTGGAATCGAGACGTTCCACATGGAGACAAAGAGATGAAATGGATCGGCAAGCGTTTCGTTCATGGATTGATGGCGATTCTTCCCATCGCGCTGACGCTCTATCTGATCTACTGGCTGGCCACATCGGCGGAATCCGTTCTCGGCGCGGTCATCCGGTACGTGATCGGCGATGCCTATGTTCCCGGCCTCGGCGTGCTGTTCGGATTCCTCATCACCCTGGGCATCGGCGTGCTCCTTCAGCTCTGGCTATTCCGCAAGGTCTTCTCGCTGGGCGAAGCGCTGCTGCAGAAGATCCCCGGGATCAAGTCACTGTACGGCTCCATTCGCGACCTGGTCGGTTTCTTCGACTCCTCGAAAGAGAAGGATTTCGACAAGACCGTCATGGTCGCTGTCGGCGACGAGAACACCCGCCTGATGGGCCTGGTGACAAGGGAGAGTTTCGACGATCTGCCCGAGGGCATCGGGGACGACCAAACGGTGGCCGTTTACCTGCCGATGAGCTACCAGTTGGGCGGCTTCACGATCATGGTCCCCAAAGACAAGATTCATCCGGTCGATATGACGGTCGATCGGGCGATGCAGTTCGTGCTGACGGCGGGGGTCTCAGCCGAAGGCAAGGCCGACAAGAGGCCGGCTCAGTAACACCTGCCGGCGATCCGTTGATTCCGAGAGTGGGTCTGTAAGCCGAGTTCTGTGCCCGTCTGACGACGGGCGGCGATCATTTATCTGGACCGGCCGTTGCCGACCGGCTCTCCCGCCGAAGCGGGAAGCGACCTACCCACCGGCCGATCCGCCTGCGGCGGACTCGCACGCGGGCCACGTGCGGCCGAAGCCGACCGGCTGCTTGGTCTTGCAGGCGGTGGGGTTTACCCTGCCGACGACGTCGCCGCCGTCGCGGTGCGCTCTTACCGCACCTTTTCACCTTTGCCTCCGCCACAGGCGGATCGGCCGTGTGTTTTCTGTGGCACTTTCCCTGGGGTCGCCCCCGGTGGCCGTTAGCCACCACCGTGCCCTGTCCTGCTCGGACTTTCCTCTCGGCCTCGCACGATGCGAAGCCGAGCGACCGCCCAACCCACTCTCGGAATCGACGTGTTCCTATTGATGATCGATTATTGATGATTCAGCCCAAGGCGTGGTTCGATTGTATCGACTTGCCCCCGCCTTTTCCAGCCAAAGCTCAGATAGGCATCGGGGCTCGGGGCGACCGCGCTCAGTTGGCCTTGACGATTTCGACGTGCTTTCTGAAGTTCGCATCGTCCGTCTTGGGGTGATCCACGCGATAATGGACGCCTCGGCTCTCCTTGCGAAGCTGGGCCGCACAGGTAACCAGCAGCGAGGCCGTCAGCATGTTCTGGCATTCCCAGCCCTCGGGCGAATCGAAGATCTTGTCCATCACGTAGCGGTGCCAGAATCGAATGATCTCCTCGGCCTCCGTCAGCGGCTGGGCGGTGCGCGTGATGCCCACGTTGCGCCACATCAGGGCGCGAAGGGAATTGCGCACGTCGGGAACATCGAGCTGACTGCGACCCGAGTGCGGGATCTTGTACTTGATGAGCGGGTGCTTCAGGCTGGTGGCGACATCGGCCCGGGCCCTCTGCACCACCTCCCGTCCGGCGATCGTCCCGAAGACCAGCCCCTCCAGAAGCGAGTTGCTGCCGAGGCGATTGGCGCCGTGCAGGCCCGTCGAGGCGACTTCTCCGCACGCGTAGAGATTCTCGATACTCGTCCGCGCGAGTGTGTCGGTCAGCACGCCGCCGACCATGTAGTGCGCGCTGGGACGCACCGGGATCAGGTCGTGGCTCACGTCGATGTCGAAGCTCTCGCATAGATCGCTGATCATCGGGAACCGCCGGGCAAAATACTCTTTGTTCAGGTGGCGTACGTCGAGCAAGACGTGCGTCGATTCGGTCTTGCGCATCTGGTCCAGGATTGCACGGCTCACCACGTCGCGCGGCGCCAGCTCGCCGGCCGAGTCGTATTCGGCCATGAAGCGGTGCCCGTTCACATCCAACAAATACGCTCCCTCGCCCCGCAAGGTCTCCGTGATCAGCGCCCGCGAGGCGCCGGCGATGTACAGCGTCGTCGGATGAAACTGCACGAACTCCATGTCGCGCAGCACCGCGCCGGCCCGATAGGCCATCGCGATCCCATCGGCCGTCGCCCCGGACGGGTTGGTCGTCTCGCGATACAACTGTCCGCCGCCGCCGCTGGCGAGAACCGTATTGGCCGCCCAGAGGATCTGTAGTCCTCGCTGCCGGTCGTATCCGATGATGCCGACGCAGCGATGGTCTTCATCGGTCAGCAGGTCGATGGTGTAGAAATTCTCGATGACCTTGATGCTCGGCGTGGTCCGGACCTTGTCGATGAGCGCCTCGGCAATCGCCCGCCCGGTCTCGTCGCCGTGCCCGTGCAGGATTCGCGCGCGGGAGTGGCCCCCTTCGAGCGTGATGTCGACCTGGCCGTCGACGAGATCGAACGCCGTGCCCCACTCCTGCAACTGGCGAATCAGTCCCGGGCCCCGCTCGACCACAAGTTTGACAATCTGCTCGTCGCAGATGCCGCCTCCGGTTTTGAACGTATCGCTGATGTGCGACTCGAAGGTGTCGTCCTTGCCGAGCACCGAGGCGATGCCGCCCTGGGCCTTCCAAGTATTGCTCTCTTCGAGGGTGCCCTTACAGACGACCACGACGTTGCGATGGCCCGCGGCCTCGATCGCCGCCCGCAGGCCCGCCAGACCGGCCCCGACAACCACGCAGTCGGTAAAGAGCTGGTTGGTCGAGATCGAGTCCACATCGACGAGATACCGCCGGGGCTCCCCAAAACGGACTCGCTCGGCTTCGGTCGTGCCCTTGCTCTTGTTGCTTTGCTTCATGATCCCATGGCCTTCCAGAATCAGCCGCCCCGATAAGAAGCAGCGAAAAACAAACACCTTCACAGGCAAAGGCCGGCCATCATACCGAAAAACCCCCGCCCTGCAAACCCACAAGAAGACGATGTGATTGCGCCCGCGTCTGTGCGGCCGGCTCACCCACAGGTGCTACAGGTCGCATCGGTCCTATGAGACCGGCAGAATCTCTCGCTCGACACCCCCACGGCCCTTATTACGGACGCCGCTCGAGGATGATCTCGTCGGCGAAGACGCGGTCGTCGTCGGCGTACTTTGAGACGAACGCCTGCAAGTCCTTTGTCGAGGCCGTCAGGATGGGCCGGTCGTCAACCGATTCGAACGCGATCGGGCTCGCCTGCGATTCGAGCAGATCGTGGATCTTGTCGTCGTTGGTCAGCCACATCGACATGCGGTTGCCGCTGAGGTTCACCTTGACGAAGGTGTGAGCGCGCACAAAGAAGAAGGCGTTGTAGAACAGCTCGACCTTGTCGGGATCGTCCGCCCCTGACGGCAACACATCAGGAAAGACGTCCATGAAGATGTCGTTGTCGAGCTTCACCAGGCATACGAAGAACGAACCCTTGCGTCCCTCCGGGTCGGTTATGCTGAGGTGGTAGACCTTCTCGGCGCTGTTTTTGAGCGTGTCAGGCAGCGTATCGGCGCCGTCCGGGCCCAGACGCGTGAACACCCATGCGCTGCGCACGTCGCTGGGGTTCTCGACCCACGTGCCGAGCAACTGCGTGTCGAAGATGAGCGTGTCCTGGGTGAACAGCGGCTGCAATGAGATGACCGGGACGCAGCCGCCCAGGAGGACCGCCAAACCGTAAAACAGGGCTTTCTTCACTCTCATATCCAGACTCCTTCGCTCGCTTGATCGTGGTCGAACATCATTCGGGATGGCAGACAATACGCCGATCCAAGCAACTGAGAGCATTGTACCACCTTTGCCGGCGATGGGAAAGTGGCTTGCGAGCGAGGGGCAGAACCGCTACAGTGCACGACCCACACACGGTGGAGTATAATAGCCGCTTATGCAGGAATAAGAAATGCCCGAATTGGAGCCCATCGCATGGTTCGTGGTCACGCTCTCGGCCCTTATCGTCGGCATCTCCAAAACGGGGATTCCGGGCGTGGGCATCCTGCCCACGATCCTGATGGCCCTGGTGTTGCCGGCCCAGAAGTCGGTGGGCCTGCTGCTGGGCATCCTCATCCTGGGCGACGTGTTCGCCGCCGCCTATCACCGGCGCAACGCCGAGTGGTCCCACATGATCCGCCTGCTGCCCGCGGCGTTCGCGGGCATCGTCGCAGGGTTTTTCGCAATGAAAATCATCAACGACCGGCAGCTCAAGCCGATCATCGGCGCGATCGTGCTGGTCATGCTGGCCCTGAACTACTGGCGGACCCGAGCCCGGGACGAGAATCTGCACGTTCCGACGCAGTGGTGGTTCGCCGCCGCCCTGGGCTTCGTCGCCGGCCTGACCAGCATGATGGCCAACGCCGCCGGACCGATCATGGTCATCTACCTGCTGGCCATGAAGCTGCCCAAGGTCGCCTTCGTCGGAACCAGCGCGTGGTTCTTCTTCGTCGTCAACTGGCTCAAGGTCCCGTTCAGTATGAGCCTGGACATCATGACGCGCGAATCGCTCACACTCGATCTGATGATGCTGCCGGTCATCGCCCTCGGCGCCGTCCTCGGCATCTTCCTGCTGCGGCGCATCCCGCAGAGAGCCTTCAACGCCGTCATGCAGATCCTGGCCGCCGCGGCCGCGATCAAACTGCTGTTCTGAAACCGACGTAGCAATCAGGGTAGAAAGGGCCGACGCGAACCACCACGAATCGCATGGACGAGCAACGCGAACAGGACATGCTGGATCAGGCCAGGCAACGGATGCTCCGGAACGACCTGCGAGGCCGGGATATCACCGACCCGAGGGTTCTGCGAGTCATGATGGAGGTCCCGCGCGAGGCGTTCGTCCCGGAAGGATATCGCCACCAGGCCTATGCGGACGGCCCGCTGCCGATCGGGGCCGGCCAGACGATTTCGCAGCCCTATATCGTTGCGCTGATGACGCAACTGCTGCGTCTCGATCCGGAGTGCGAGGTACTCGAAATCGGTACGGGCAGCGGCTACCAGACGGCAATTCTGGCCCGTCTGGCGGCGAGGGTCTGCACGATCGAAAAATACGACGAGCTGTCTTCCCAGGCCCAGGACGTGCTGAGGAAGCAGGCGATCGAGAATGTCAGATTCCGGGTCGGCGACGGCAGCGCGGGCTGGCCCGAGCCGCAGTCTTTCGATCGCATCATCCTCACAGCGGCCGCTCCGAGTCTTCCGGCGCCTTTGGTGGCGCAGCTGGCCGAGCGTGGCGTGCTCGTCGCCCCGGTCGGCGGCGGTTCGAGCCAGACGCTGGTCGTCGCGGAGAAATACCGAGGCAAGCTGATCGAGCGGGTGGTCTGCGGCTGCCGCTTCGTCCGACTCATCGGTATGCACGGCTTCCATCAATGAGGGCAAGTCCCGCTGGCTTGCCACTGGCAAAGTCGATAAGATGACCGATCACTATGAAGGCAGGAGAACACCCACAAGAAGAGCGCACGGCAGCCGGTGACGACAGCCGTATCGAGACCGTGCGAGACGCTGTATACGGTCACGATGGGGGCGCGATCTCGCCTTCCACTTCGGTTCAATACGTCAAGGGGGTCGGTCCCGCCCGGGCCAGGACCTTCGACCAGTTGGGCGTCAAGACCGTCGGCGACCTGTTGGAGTACTACCCGCGCGACTGGATCTTCGCGCCGAGCCCCGTGAAGATCGCGCAACTGCGACCGAACGAGACCGCCAGCGTGATCGGCCTGGTCGAGTCCACCGACTATCAGGACTATCGGCGTCCGCCCCTCTTCGAGGCGATGGTCAGCGACGACACGGAGACATGCCGAGTCGTCTGGTTCCATGGCGGCTACCTGCGCAACCAGCTCCAGCCGGGGCAGGTCGTCATGCTCTCGGGCAAAGTCGCGCTCTTCAAGCACCAGCTCCAGATGACCAATCCGAAGTTCATGGTGCTCGACGAGGCCCATGCCCAAGCCGATCTGTATTTCAGCGGCGGCGTCTATCCCGCCTCGGCCCACCTGTCCAGCGCCCAGATCAAACGGATCATCGTCCCGCTGCTCGAAAAGCTCGACGATCTGGTCTGCGAGTTCTACGAGGAGGACTTCCGCAAGGAGAACCGCCTGATCGGCCGCAAAGAAGCCTTCGCGTGGATTCACATGCCGCCCGATGAGGAGAAGCTCGCCCAGGCCAGGCGCCGGCTCAAGTACGATGAACTGTTCCTGATGCAGCTTGGGCTGGCCCTGCGTCGCTATCGCATTCAGCACTCTGCCTCGGCGGTGGCGTGTGCCGGCGCGGAGGAGGTGGACAGCCGGATTCGCAGGCGGTTCCCTTTCCTGTTGACGGAGGACCAGAATGAGTGCATCGCCGAGATCGTCGCGGACATGGGACGCACCGTACCGATGAACCGCCTGCTCCAGGGCGACGTCGGCTCGGGCAAGACCGTCGTGGCGCTGTACGCCGCCTTGCTGGCGGTCGCCAACAAGACGCAGGTGGCCATCATGGCCCCGACGGAGATTCTGGCGTCGCAGCATTTCATCAGCATGGAGCGATATCTCAAGAACAGCCACGTTCGGCGCGTGCTGATTACCGGCGGTCTGACGGGCAAGAAACGCACCGAGCTCCTCGAACAGATCAAGCGAGGAGAGATCGACATCGTCGTCGGGACGGTCGCCCTGCTCCAAAAGGACATCGGGTTTCGCAGACTCGGATTGGCCGTCATCGACGAGCAGCACAAGTTCGGCGTCCATCAGCGGGCGGACCTTCGCAAGGACGGCGCGCCGCACTGCCTGGTGATGACCGCCACCCCGATCCCGCGGACGCTGGCAATGACGGCCTTCGGAGATCTCGACGTCTCGATTCTCCGGCATGCCCCGCCCGGACGCGGGGCCGTCATCACGCGATGGGTCGATCCGGGCCACCGCCAGGATGCCTATGCCTTCATCCGCGAGCGTCTGAAGGCAAGAAAGCAGGCCTATTTCGTCTATCCGCGCATTGCCGCCGTCGAGGAGACGGGCAAGGACATCCGCGCGGCCACGGACGCATGGAAGGAACTGGCCGAGAAGGTCTTTCCCGAGTTTCACGTCGCCCTGCTGCACGGACAGATGCCTTCGGCGGAAAAACAGCGCGTCATGACGGAGTTCCGCAAAGGCCGGATCGATGCCCTGGTCTCCACCGTGGTGATCGAAGTGGGTGTCGATGTCCCCAATGCGACGATCCTGGTGATCGAGGCCGCCGACCGGTTCGGCCTGGCCCAGCTCCATCAGCTTCGGGGCCGGATCGGACGAGGTGAATCCAAGTCCTACTGCCTGCTGTTTGCGGAGACGGACAACGAGATCGCGCGCAGCCGGCTCGACGTGATGACGCGCACCCGCGACGGCTTCGAAATCGCCGAGCAAGACCTGCGTCTGCGCGGGCCGGGCGAACTGTTCAGCGCCCGCCAGCATGGATTGCCGGATCTGAAGATCGCCAATATCGTCGACGATTCCGACCTGTTGGTGATAGCCCGCAAGCACGCCTTCGCGCTGGCGGCCCGTGACCCGATGCTCGCGGAGGCCCCGAATCGCCATCTCCGCCGGACCCTGCTGGCCAAATTCGGCGACGCACTCGGTTTGGCCGATATCGCGTAGCCCTCGATGGCGTCTCCGTCAGACCATAACCGCCTCACGGACCGCCTCGACGCGGACGCGGTTTTTGCTGGAAGTCTGTCGAAAAAGAGTGTAAAAGGCCGCTGTGAACTGATCGAAGACGAAGGCCCGGAACGAAGCGGCACCCATGCGGATCGCATATAAGAACAAAACAATCGAGAGGATCCTCACGATCGTCAAGACCGTCGCCTCCGCCGTGGTCGTGGCGTCCTTCGTGATTCTCTTCGGTTTCGAGAAACCGTTCATCCCCCTGCCGATTCTGTTCGGCGTGCAGATCGCTATGTTGTGCATCTTCTTGGTCGGCAAGGTCATCCGCTTCTTCAATGCCGAGTCCAAGAAAGAGTACCTCGTCGCCAACTGGTTCGAGATCCCGATACTCTTTGCGTTGGGAATGGCGGTCCTTGGCTCGGGCCGATGGTTCAGCGAGACCGAACCTGATCGCGTGCGCCATCTGGCGGTGGGGATCTACCTGATCATCGAGGTCATCGTGAAGGTCTGTATCGCCTCGGTGCGACTGGCCGCATCGGGCGCAAACCCGACCAAGACCCTCGTCGCCAGCTTCGTCGTCCTGATCGTCGCGGGCGGCGGCCTGCTCATGCTGCCGCAGGCCTCGACGACCGAACCTCTGAGTCTCGTGGATGCCCTGTTCACCGCCACAAGCGCCACATGCGTGACCGGCCTGGTGGTCAAAGACACCGGCCGGGACTTCACCTTCATGGGGCAACTGATCATCCTGATCCTGATCCAACTCGGCGGCCTCGGCATCGTCGTGTTTGGGGCCGTTTTCGCCCTGCTGCTCGGGCAGGCTTTCAGCATTCGCGAGTCCGTCGCCATGCAGGACGTGCTTAGCGCGCAAACGCTCAGCCGCATCGGCAATATGATCCTGTTCATCTTCGTGGCCACGGTGACGATCGAGACCTTTGGGGCCGTGCTGCTGTATCCCATGTGGGACAAGGTCCCCGGGTGGCAGGGCGACACCCAAGCGCAATGGTTCTACAGCATCTTCCATTCGATCAGCGCGTTCTGCAACGCAGGCTTCGGCCTCTTCAACGACAACCTCATTCGCTACAATCGACAATGGCAGGTTTACGCCGTCATTTGCCCGCTGATCATCCTGGGCGGACTGGGGTTCAGCGTTCTGTACAACCTGGCCAACATGGCCGGCAATCGAATCCAGCGGTTCTTCAAGACCCATTTCGGCCGGCCGCATCGGCTTCAGATGGAGGTCCCCAAGCGGATGCGTCTTCAGGCCAAGGTGGCCCTGAGCGTCAGTGGCCTGCTGATCGTCTTCGGTACGCTCACCATCCTGGTGTTTGAGCGGTATGCGGGCGAGCCCTCCGCCGGCCGGCGACTCGATGCGCTGGGCGCGCTGTTCCAGTCGGTCACGGCGCGGACCGCCGGCTTCAATACCGTCGATGTCGCCGCAATGACCCCGTCGAGCAAGATCGTGTTGATGATGCTGATGTTTATCGGGGGCTCGCCCGGCTCCAGCGCCGGCGGGATCAAGACGGTCACGCTGGCTGTCATCGTCATGACCGTATTCGCCACGCTGCGCAAGCGCGGGGACGTCGAGATGTTTCGACGCAGCGTCCGGCTGGTCGTGGTCGGTCGCGCCATCACGGTCGCCCTGCTGTTCATCGTCGTCCTGTTCACAACCATGCTGGCGCTCAGCGTGACGGAGGGGCCCCTCTCCGGGGACTTCACCATGCTGGATATCATGTTCGAATCGGCCTCGGCGTTGGGGACCGTCGGGCTCAGCACGGGGGTGACGCCCACTTTGACAACCGCGGGGAAGCTTATTATCATTGTCGTCATGCTGATTGGGCGACTGGGACCGCTGACCCTTCTGGCGGCGCTGACGTTCAATCTGAAACCGATCCGGTACAATTATCCGGACGAGGCAATCATTGTCGGGTAAGGAACGGATGGCATGAGACGATTCGCTGTTATAGGGTTGGGCCGTTTCGGTCAGAAGCTGGCCATCGCACTGGCGATGAGCGGCTCGGAGGTCATTGCCATCGACCGGGACCGAAACGAGGTCGAGTTGATTCGGGACCAGGTCAGCCACGCCGTCCGTCTCGACAGCACCGATGAAGAGGCCATGAAGGCCCAGGGCGTCGACAAGGCCGATGTCGCCATCATCGCGCTCGGCCAGGAGAGCTTCGAGGCGGCCATCCTGACAGTCGTGAACCTGCGCCAGATGGGCGTCAAACAGATCTACGCCCGCGCCGAGAGCCTCCTGGCGGGCGAAGTCTTCTCCAAGGTCGGCGCGACGGAGGTGATCTATCCGGAAATCGAATCGGCCCAGCGCTGGGCGTACAAGCTCATCGCTCCACAGATCGGCGAGAAGATCGACTTTGCGCCGGGCTACAGCCTGGCGCGGGTCAAGGCGCCGTCCAGCTTCGACGGCAAGACCGTGATGGACCTGCAACTGCGTCAGAAGTACAAGGTCAACCTGGTCATCATCAAACGCAGCGACGAGGCCAAAGCCCGCAAGGACGAAAAGGAATCGATCATCAATATCCCGATGCCCGATACCATTGTCTATGCCGACGATATCCTGATGATCGCCGGTTCCGACGCCGACCTCGCCAGACTCCCGCAGGAATAGTCTGCCACAACAACATCCCCTGACCTGGCCCGAGGATCATTCCGCGCGATATTGGCGGAGGAGGTCGAGGAAGGTCTGCATGTCGGCCGGCAAGGGCGCCTCGAAACGGACCCGCTGCTCGGTGGTCGGATGCGTGAATTCGAGGGTCCAGGCGTGCAGGGCGCAGCGGGCGATGGCGGGCTCCTCAACGGCCGGCTCTGTATCGGCGAGTTGCCAGGGATAGACGAGCTTGCCGCCGTACATGTCGTCGGCCACAATAGGATGCTTCAGATGTGACAAGTGTACGCGGATCTGATGCGTCCGCCCCGTCCGAGGTTTGCAGTGGATCAGTGAGAACCCGCGGAACGCCTCGATCACCTCATAGAATGTGACGGCTTCCTTGCCCGTCTCGGAGCGAACCGCGTACTTCTCACGAATTTTCGGATGCACCCCGAGCGGTGCATCGATCCGGTCGGCCGTCAGCTCGGGCGTGCCGTGGACGATCGCCAGGTAGCTCTTCTGGACCTGCCGCAACTCGAACTGCTTGGCGACCTTCCACTGCGCCACATCGTGCTTGGTCACCACCATCACGCCCGTCGTATTGCGGTCAAGCCGATGGACGATGCCCGGGCGGAATTCACCCAGTCCGCTGGAAAGCTGCTCGGAGTAGTGCGCCAAGGCATTGACCAGCGTACCGTGCTTGTTGCCCCGGGCCGGATGCACGATCAGGTCGGGAGGCTTGTTCAGGACGATCAGGTCATCATCCTCGTAAAGGACGTCGAGGGGGATGTCCTCCGGCTCGATCTCCTTCTTCTCCGGCTCGGGCAGCACGAACTCGATCACGTCGCGATGGCTGAGCTTGAAACTGGGCTTGACCGGCTCGCCGTTGACCTTGACCGAGCCGGCCCGGATCGCATTCTGGATGAAGTGCCGACTCAGATTGCGGAAGCGGCCGTGTAGATACTTGTCGATCCGACGCTCACGCAGTGAAACACCCACGTGAAGCGTCACCGGCTGACCGTAGACTTCGGGCAACTCGCACATGGTACGGCTGTCAGTGGCTCGCCGGCGCGTTGGCCTCGGGCGGCGACGCGAAGAAGACATCGTCGGACGTTGAGTTGGGGCCGCCCGGCGTGATCTGAATCTGTGGCGTCGAGGCACTTTCCGGCTTGGGCGCCGGCGCCGGCTTGAACGCGACGGCGCCGCGGTAGTCATCGACCGTCGCGAGACGATTGGCGGCGGCGGCCTGCGCGGCCGTGCCGTCGTATTCGGCGTTCTGCGCCACCTTCTGGTAGATCGCCTTGGCCTGCTCGAAATTGCCCAACTCTTCCTCGCACAATCCCATACCGAACTGCGCCGTGGCAGCCAGCGCCGGAACGTCGGACGCGCGAGTCAGCGCCTCCTGATAGCTGTTCTGCGCCTGGACGATCTGCCTGGCGACTTCTTCGCCGCCGCCGCCCGTTGGGCGATAGTGCAGTTCGGCCCGGAGCGTCTCGGCGTGTTTGATCCACGCCAACGCCGCCATGCGATCGTTGCGGCTGCCTTCGGCGAAGGCCTTCAACTCCTGTGCGATCGGAAGCAAGGCAATCGATTGGTCCACTCCCTGACTGGCGGACCGCGCGACGGTCATCTTCTGCGACGGGATCTGCGTCACCAGGCCGGTCAACTGCACCTGATGCCGGACCGAAACCACGTCCTTCCGATAAAACCGTACGAAATACACGGCCATCACCAGAACGAGGACCACGCCGGCGCCGATCAGCGTCGTACGGTTCTCCTGTACCCATTGGGGGAAGTGCGCCAGCCAGTCGGCCAGCTCGTTGGTCTTCAGTTCATGCCGATGATCCGATTTCATTATCGTTCTCCATGTCCACGCCTGGGCACACCGGCCCGGTTATCGGGCCATCCTAAAGACAAGCCCTTATGGTAACAAATTCGGCTTGCAATGCAACCTTCGTGAACGTAGAATTTTGCGTCGCTACTCATTGAAAGGATGCACATGCTGGGGATGGACGCAAAGCCACGCCGGAACGTGAAACGACCCACCTGTTTCGGCCGACGTCTCAGGGGAGTCATCGGCCTTCTCGCCCTGGTCTGCGCTGTGGCTTTGGCCTCCGACGGACATGCCTCCAACGACGTCTCCTGGGACCCGGAGCGGTATATCGATGTCGATGAGATCAAGCCCGGCATGGACGCGTACTGCCTGACCGACTACGGGGACGGCGGCATCGAGAAATTCGCATTGAAGGTATTGGACGTCGTTTATGACATCGATCCGGGCCAGGACGCCATTCTGGTGATGGGCCTGGACGAGCGTTTCAAGCACACCGGGCCGGTGGGCGGCTGCAGCGGATCTCCGGTCTATATCGACGGCCGCCTGGCCGGGGCGCTGGCCTTCGGCTGGCAGTTTGCGAAAGACCCGCTGTACGGCGTAACGCCCATCCGGGAGATGCTCGAGGTCGGACGGACGAACCCGGCGATGACAGCGCGATCGGCCGCGCCGGCGTCGGCCTTCGCCTTCGACTTTTCCCAGCCCATCAACGTCAGCCGGATCAGCGAGCAGGTTCTCGGCCACAGGGTCATCGGACCGGCCGGCGCCGGCGGCGCCAGCGTCCTGCCCTGCCCGCTTCTGATCTCCGGTCTGTCGACCGCGGCCTGTCAGGAACTTGCCTCGCAGTTCGACGCGATGGGATTCGCTGCCATCCCCGGTCTCAGCGGCACAGCCGCCGCGACAGGCGACGACGAGACCCCCGAACTGAAACCCGGGGGCACGCTGGCCATGCCCCTGGTCACCGGCGACATCAGCGTCAGCGTGCTCGGCACCGTGACCGAAATCCGAGGCGATCGCGTGTACGCATTCGGGCACAGCTTCCTGGGGTACGGCGCGGTCAATCTGCCGATGGCCGGCGGCAGGATTCACACGGTGATCTCCAGCGTGATGCGTTCGTCCAAGCTGGGCACGCCGGGCAAGATCGTCGGCACAATCACGACCGACGAGATGACCGCCGTCTCCGGACGGATCGGCGTCGAGCCCAACATGGTGCCGCTGTCGATTCGCATCGAGCGGTACAACGACAGCGAGCCGCGCGTCTACAACTGCCGGCTCGCCTACAACGAGACGTTGACGGCCACTCTGACGCGTGCGGCCGTGGCCGGAGCGGCCCTGCGACTGGGTCCCCTGCCCCCGGAACACACGATCGACTACACCGCCGCGATCCACATGGACGACGGACAATCCATCCGCTTCGGCAACGTCTCGGCCAGCGCGGGGCTGGCCGAACCCGTTTCCGAAATCATCGGCGCTCTGGCCCTGTTGATGAACAACCCCTATGGGTCCGCCAGGGTCGCTTCACTCGATTTCGGCGCCCGGATCCGATCCGACGCCATCTCGTCGCACATCTGGTCCGTCGACCTGGTCACCCCGAAGATCAAGGCCGGCGGCGACATCGAGGTGGATGTCATCGTCGAATCGTACCTCTCCGAGAAGAAGAAGTACCGCATCGCGATGCCTGTGCCGAAGACAGTTGCGGCCGGCAAATATGCCCTGATGCTCTGCGGGGCGCCGGAGTACGAACGCTTCCTCGCCAAGACAGTCCCCCATCGGTTTATCGCCACGAACTACCAGACGCTCGTGGACGCCCTGAATATGGCCTTGAATATCCCACGTACGAAGCTCTATGGCGTTCTCGTACTGCCGCCGGGCGGCATCACACTGGACCGGGCCGAACTGCCCGACCTGCCGGGCACCAAGAGCCTTGTGCTCCAGAGCGACAAGAGAGCGCTTCGGGTCCAGCCGTACCCGCACTGGATCGAGAAGATCGTGGAAACGGGAACCGTCATCGGTGACAGAGAGATCATACCTATCGTTGTGGAAGAGTGATCCGATCGGCGCACCTCGGCACAAGACCGGCCGAGTCATACATTGGATTTCAGCCCGACGGGGTATCACAGAGGCAAGAGTGGACAAAAGAGGTCTCCGTTCAACGAAACGGGCATCCGACCGAATCGTTGGGGCGGCATGACAAAACAGGGAGTTGAGATGAGAATGGAATTTCGCTGTTCGAATCCGTTGCGGCTGGCCGCATTGATGCTGACGATCGGCCTGCTCGCCGGCCCCAGTGGAGCGGTCACCAGCAAGATCACGCGACAGGCCACCAGCAAACAACTGCTCGAAGGCAAAACCGAAGGCGTCGTCATCAGCTCGCGCGGCACCATCCAACTGGGCCGGGCCGCCAAGGTGCTCGCCTCCAACTTCGACGACGTCTGGTCGGTCAACAGCATCGTGGCCAGCGGGGGCTCGGTCTACATCGGCACCAGTCCGGACGGCAGCATCTACAAGTACCGCCTGGGCGCCCTGACGAAAATCTATCCGACCGAGGCCGAGGTAACGATCGACAAGGATCGCCCGGCCGTGCCGAAGGCCCCGACCGACGGCGAAGACGGCGAATCCGTGGAGCAGGACGAGCGGTTCTCCAACGAGCACATCTTCGCGATGGCCGTCGACGTGGCCGGCCGGCTGGTCGTCGGCATCAGCGGCGAGACGTGCCGACTCTGCCGCTACGAAACGGGCGCGATGGAGACGATCTTCGAGCCGAACGATGCCAAGTACATCTTCGCCATCGAAGCCGACAGCGTCGGCAACCTGTACATCGGTACGGGCCCGGAGGGCAAGATCTACGTGCTCGATCCGTCGGGCAAGGTCGCGCAGCTCGTCTACGACAGCCCCGACAAGAACATCCTGTCGCTGGTGGCCGGCAAGGACGGCTTCGTCTACGCCGGAAGCGACACCCGCGGCCTGGTCTACAAGATCAACCCCCGCAACAAGTCCGCCACGATCCTCTACGACAGCGACGAGCCGGAGATCAGCGCGCTGCTCTTCGCCGGAGGAGTGCCGGCGGACGCCGGATACCTGTACGCCACGGCGACATCGGCCCAGGTCGTTCAGAACGAGCAGAAGTTCGCCGCCGACCAAACCGTTGCCGGACGGCCCGAGCCCAAAGAGGAAGACGGCGGCGGCAAGACCGACAGCAACGGCGGTCTGCAACTGAAGATTCCCAACACCAAGGCCGAAACCGACAAGAAGTCTTCCGCACGACCCGCGCCCGTCGCCCGAGGCAGCAAGCCGGGCACGGCCAGCTACCTCTACCGAATCTCCAAACAGGGCTATGTCACCGAGCTGTTCAGCGAATCGGCGGTCTTTCTCTGTCTGACCGAACAGGACGGCAATATCCTTCTCGGTTCGGGCAACAGCGGTCAGCTCTACTCGATCGATCCTGAAGCCGAGCGCAACACGATCGTTTACGAGGACGAACGGGCCGCCCAGATCACGGCGCTGGCCACAATCGAAGGGGACGTCTACATCGGGACGGCCAATCCCGCCAGACTCGTCCTCTTGTCCCCGGACTACAATGCGGAAGGCACATACATCTCCGGATTGATCGACGCCGATCAGCCTGCCCGGTGGGGCAAGCTGCAGATCGACGCCGACATCCCTCGTGGCGGCAAGATCCTGATCTCCAGCCGCAGCGGAAATGTCAAGGACGCCAACGACCCGACGTTTTCCGACTGGACCGAACAGGTCGAGATCACCGAGCCGATCCAGTTGCGATGTCCCATTGGACGCTTCTGCCAGTACAAACTGACGCTGCAGACGCCGGACGGCAAGAGAACGCCGCTGATCCGCGAGGTGGCCGTGGCCAGCACGATCCCGAACCTGGCGCCCGTGGTCGAGTCGGTCGAGATCAGCCGACTGACCAGCTCCGGCAAGGAAGGCAGCTTCAAGATCAGCTACAAGGCCGGCGACGAGAACGACGACACGCTCGTCTACAGAATCGACTTCCGCAAGATCGGCCGCGACATGTGGATCGAGCTCGAGGACGAGGTCGATGACGACAGCCGCGAGTGGGACGGCCGGACCGTCGAGGACGGCCGGTATGAGGTCCGCGTGATCGCCAGCGACGAGCGCAGCAACAGCCCTTCGACGAAGCTGACGGGAAGTCGCATCAGCGACCCGATCGTCGTCGACAACACCCCTCCGGTGATTCGCAAGTACAGCCTCGACAAGACGGGGCGGACCGCCACGCTCAAGCTCCAGGTCACGGACGAACTGAGCGTCATCAACAAACTCGAATATACGATCAACAGCAACGCCCAGTGGAAGAGCACGCTGCCGGACGACCTGATCTTCGACACCACCGACGAGAGCTTCACGATCGTCACCGAGGAACTGACTCCGGGCGAACATGTCCTGGCGCTTCGGATCAGCGACGGCGCCGGCAACACGACATACAAGACCTTCGAGGTCAGTGTGCTGGGCAAGTAGCCCAACGAGCCGGAGGAGCGTGGCCGTCATGCGAACCATAGGATTCGAGCAGGTCAGCCGCACCGTTGAGTCGCTTTGCATCGCGGCCTGTTACGAGTTGCCCGACGACGTTCGGGCCGCCCTCGAAGCGGCGGCCGCGAAGGAGTCCCATCCGGCGGCGGCAAAGGTCCTGGCGCAACTGCTCGACAACGCCCGCATCGCGGCCGACGAACGCATCCCGCTGTGCCAGGATACCGGACTGACCGTCGTCTTCGTCGAGCAGGGCGCTGATGTGACCCTGGCCGACACCGGGCGGAACGATCGTATCACGCTCATCGATGCCGTCAACGAAGGCGTTCGGGCCGGCTACGAGAAGGGGTTCCTGCGAAAGAGCGTCGTGGCCGATCCGCTGAACGGTCGGGTCAACACCGGGACCAATACACCGGCCATCGTGCATCACTCGCTCGTGGCCGGCGACCGACTGAGAATCTCCGTCATGGCCAAAGGCGGTGGCTGCGAGAACAAGAGTCAGTTCCGGATGTTCCGTCCCACCGTCGAAGCGTCCGAGGTCGCCGACTGGATCGTCGAGGTCGTCAAAGCGGCCGGCGCCGATGCGTGTCCGCCCTTTGTCGTGGGTGTGGGGATCGGAGGCAACTTCGAGCTCAGTTGCCTGCTCAGCAAGAAGGCCCTGCTGCGCGGCCTGGCCGAGCCCCATCCCAATGCGTTCTACGCACAGATGGAGAGCGAACTGCTGGCCGCGATCAACGCGCTGGGGGTCGGTCCGCTCGGCCTCGGCGGCGATACGACGGCCCTCGCCGTCCGGATCGAAACGGCCCCCTGCCACATCGCCTCGCTCCCGGTGGCGGTCAACATCGAGTGCCACAGCCATCGCCACAAGACGGCGATCCTGTGACCTGCGAGCAATCAGCCGGACGCCGGCGGCAGACCGGTCAGTCTCCCTTGAATCCGTCCATCCAGTCCGGCCAATCGACCTCGACGCTCGTGTTGAATCGTTTGCTCCATTTCAAGCGCCAGAGTTCCTTGAGCCAGACCTTGCGCACCGAGAAGTCCACGAAGACGGCGTTGACGGCCTGCGAATGGCGGTTGAGGCAGAAGCGATTCATCGAATCGACGTCGCCGCTCAGCCGCCCCTCCCGGCCGTCCACCACCGGCACCGAATCGGTGTCGTCGGGCCAGGCGCACCAGAACCAGCAGTCCAGGAACAGCGGCACCTGCGCGGCCCCCTTGATATTCGGCGAATTCCAGAAGGCCTCCTTCGGCTTGCCGTACAGCGTCGTGTCGCCACAGACGTAGACCCACCCGTTGATCCCATAGCTGCCCCACGTCCCCACCGGACGCTCCCCGCTGGGAGCCACAACGCCCCAGGAGGTCTCCGCGTCGCCGCCCAGGGCCAGGGTATCCACCGCTCCGTCCGGGGCGGCGATCTTCTTGGCCACCGGGCAGATCCGGAACTTCGGATCCTTGTGGTAGTACTTGTACAGCAGGTCGATCCAGCGGCCTCTGTCCGACCTTCGCGTGGGGAACATCCCGTTGTTTTCGTCCGCGTACATCGCCCAGATCGTGCCCCACTGTTTGAGGTTCGACTGGCACACGACGCCCCGTGCTTGCCGGCGTACGCGCGACAGCGCAGGCATCAGAATCGACATCAGCAGCGCGATGATCGCGATGACGACCAATAGTTCGATCAGGGTGAATCCTCTGCGTCTGTGCATCGTGGGACACTCCTCAAAGATTCCTCGCGAGCGAAAGAAACAGAAAAAAAACCGGACCGCCCACTGTGACGGTCCGGTCGATTGCAGATTCGTTCCCTCGTCCAACCGCGCACGGGTCTCAGGGCATCCGCGTCTCTTTCGTGCCCCAGACCGCCACAGAGGACCAGTAGATGTCCTCGTTGTCGTCCTGCAATTCCCCTGTATTGGCCTGCGGCGGGATGCGATTGCCGAATTCCAGGGTCCGCGTGTCGTTCCACTTGTGATAGTCGGCGTGCCCATCGGCGAACGAGAAATTGGTTCCGTCGCCGTGGCGCACCGGCGGCGGGTCCCACCACGACCACTTGTTCGCCCAGACGGTCCAGCCGCCCAGCGCCGACGGGCAGGTGCCGCCGTCGTCGAGGAACACCGTGCGGAACGCCGGGTCCCTGATCTTCATTCGCAGCTTGGTCAGGGTCGTTTGCATCTCGCTGGGCCAGTCCTTGCAGTTCATCGAATCGGAAACCGAATAGGTGCGGACCGGGGGACTCTGGTGACCGTAGTAGTCCATCACCTTGCGTTCGACGTTCGGACACTTGTAGAGCTTCAGGTCACGCGTGTAGGGGTACAGGGCGCCGCCCTTGACGGCCTGCTGCCGTTGTGTCTCGGTCATGGCCAGTTCCCAGTCTCTCTGGACCCAGTAAGGCCCGTTGGCCGCCGCCTGGCCGTACTCCCCGGAATCGCCGTTGACAAGCTTGTCGTCGTTGTCGTCGGCGTACATGATCCACGCGAGCGTCAACTGCTTCAGGTTGCTCAGGCACGTGGCGCGTTTGCCCTGCTCGCGGACCCGCGACAAGGCCGGCATGAGGACCCCCATCAGAATGGCGATGATCGCGATGACGACCAGCAGCTCGATCAACGTGAAACCGGCCCGAACGAAACGCCTTGCACAACTCCCTTTCAGCATCATTCTCTGGCCTCCCAGTTTCGGCACAAACACCCTATGGATGGTATGAAAATGGCCAGCCCTCGAAGGCCGGCCATGCTCCTATCTCTGTCATCGAGCAATCAATACTCCGCGAACCTGCGCATCCACTGCGGCCAGTCGCCGCCCTCGACGCCGCCGGCCTTCGTCCACGGTCCCATCGTGTTGAAATTCTTGTGCCACTTGAGCGTATAGAGCTCCTTCAGTCCCACTTTCCGCACCGAAAAATCACACATTGAGACGTTCACGAACCCCGTGTGACGGTTCATGCACGCACGCGCCATGTGATTGGAGCCATCTGTAGACCAAGCCGCTTCTTCACTGGCGAAAGGCGCCTGATTCGGCTGAGGCCAGATATCGAAGCGCAGCGCCTCAACCATCAGCGGGATCTCGGCGGCGCCCTTGACCTGCGGCGACTTCCAATGATCTTCGGCGAATCTGCCTTCGGACATCGCACCGGTCGCGCCGGTCAGGCCGAGCGTGTACCCGTTGATGGCATAACTGCCTGCGATCCCATCGGCACAGAGTCGTGAGTCGCCATTGGCCCGCGTGAAGATGCCCCACGCCGCCTGAAACGGAAGCTTGTTGTTGGTGATTCCGTTCTCATCCTGTACAGGGCCTTGATTCTTCGGGCAGAACCACAAGTCATTCTTCAACCGACTCTGATACTTCTCCTCCAACTGGACAATCCACCAGAAGGCAGTGCCGCCATCCCCGCTGTAGAACTTCCCGTCGTTGTCCTGAAGGTACATCGCATGCAGGAGGTTCCATTGTTTGAGGTTGCCCAGACACCCGATCATATAGCCCTGCTCCTTGACGCGCCTCAAGGCCGGCATCAGGATCGCCATCAGGATGGCGATGATCGCGATCACCACCAGCAGCTCAATCAGTGTAAAACCACGTCGCTTGGTCATAGCGGAAACTCCTTCACCCACACAAATTGCTGGAACGCCCCTAAACCCACATCCAATGATGCACCCAATCAGCGGCCTGTTCCGCTGATTTCGGCCTTTTCGTATGGAGATAGCACTTCGACGGATACGGATGTTATTATAACCAAAGCAATTTGCCCATGCAAACCAAAACCCAACAATCTCCCTAACCTCCTATTCTAACAAATCTTACGCAGGCACCCGCCCCACGGAACGTCCGAATAAAACAGCCAATTCCGTCCCAAGAGACATGCAATCGGCCATTTACAGCCCATCTTCGCACCGCAGGCCCGACGCTCAGCGTCCCGGCGCATGAGGACGATACCGGTTCGCCAACTCGACGTACTGGCCCGGCGAGAGTTCCTCGGGTCGGGCGGTGGGGTCGATCCGGCAGTGCTCGAACAGCCCCATCCACAGGTCATGATCTCCCAGATGGGCGGGCGCATGTTTGGCGCAGGCCCGGAGCATCTTGCGGCGATGGCCCATGAACAGGCCGACCACGTCACCGAACAGCGCGATGTCATCGATCGCATCTCTCTTGTCGTCGTTGCGAACGAATCGAACGATGGCCGAATCGACCGCCGGCGGCGGCCAGAACACACCCGGCTTGAGAATGCGAAGGACCTCCACGTCGCCCGTGGCGCCCAGCAGGATGCTCAGCGATCCGTACTCCCTGCCGCCGTGCGCGGCCGCCATCCGCTCGGCCACCTCCTTCTGCACGGTGACGACCATGGCGTCGGCCACCAGCGGTCCGTTGACCAGATTGGCGATGACCGCCGAGGCCACGTCATAGGGCAGGTTCGAGACCAGTAGCAGCCGAGAGACCGTTTGCGACACAGAGACGCCTGATTTTATCGACCCAAGAACACCAATCGCCTCGACAACAGCCGGATTGAAGCTGCCCTTGCTGGACAGGACATCGCCCTCGATGAGTTCAACGTTGTCGACACCGGCCAGTTGCGACCGGGCGATGGCCGCCAGCGTCGGGTCCACCTCGACGGCCACCACGCGTCCGGCCCGCTCGGCCAGAGCCGCCGTCATCGAGCCGGTCCCGCAGCCCACCTCGAGCACGACATCGTGCGGATCGATCTGCGCCGCATCGACGACCAGCCGCAGAAGGTTCAGATCCACGAGGAAATGCTGACCGAACCTGCGATTGGGAACGACGCCCGCTGAGGCGAGCAGTTGATGGATCTGGCGTTTGGTCTGCATAGGGGAACAGGCCCTGTCGGACGCTATGTCGGAGGCCCTGAGGGCCGTCCGTTCGCAGCCGCCCCCGCGAGGCAGGATCGTCGGACCCGGGCCATGCGAACCGCCGTCAGGATCGCCGACTTCATGCTCGAAGCATTCGCCGCGTTGCGTCCCGCGATGTCGAACGCCGTCCCGTGGGCCGGAGAGGTCCGCACCGCCGGAATCCCGATCGTGACGTTGACTGCATGGTCGCGGTCGAGCAGCTTGACCGGGATCATCGCCTGATCGTGGTACATCGCCACCACCGCGTCGAAATCGCCGCGAACGGCCCGCACGAACAGCGAATCGGCCGGGATCGGGCCGGTGCAGTGGATCCCCTGCTCCTGGGCCAGCAGGATCGCCGGCGCGATGATGCGCTGTTCCTCGTCTCCGAACTGGCCGTTCTCGCTGGCGTGGGGGTTGAGCGCCGCGACCCCGATACGCGGGTTCTCAATGGAGAAGTACTCCTTCAGGGCGTCGTTGAGCAAATCGATCGGCTCGAACACGCAGCCGATCTTGAACTTGTGCCGCACCTCGAAGAGGGCCTCGTGGATCGTCGCCAGCGCGACCTTCAGCGGCCCGCTGACGAACATCATGGCCTTGCGGATCGCCTTGTACTTCTGGGCGAACATCTCCGTGTGGCCGGGCCAGGCCGAATCGGCCATCTTCCAGCTCTCTTTGCTGATCGGCGCGGTGACGATCCCGTCGATGACGCCCATCTTCTCGGCCTCGATCGCATCGAGACAGAACCGAAGCGACGCTTCGCCCGCCACCTGGCTGGGCGCCTTGAGCCAGGGCGGCACGCTGTACTCGTCGTAGTCGGCGACGACCACCTTGAACGGGTAGTCGCGGCCGATCTTCTCGTGCTGATGCCGGCCCCAGAACGGCTCGATCTCGGCGCGGTCGGCGGCGTAGCAGAGCTGCTCGTTCATGCCGAAGACGATGAACTTGGCCGCCCGGCGGACCTCCGGATCGGCCAGGGCCTTGACCACCACCTCCGGCCCGATGCCCGCGGCGTCGCCCATGGTCACGCCAATGACCATTTGGTCGGAGATCGAATTGTGATTGGCTTTGTTTCTCATGACACCGAAAACCGGGCCTAAAGTACTGATATCCGCGTTTTTTGCCCTACTTTCAGAAGCCCATCTGCCTGAGCCGCTCGACGGTCAGACTCTCGTATTTGGGCAGGATATTCTCCAATTGCCGGCGGACGACCTTCACAATGACGTCGATTTCGACGTTGACCTTGTCCCCTATACGGGCCGAGCCGAGCGTCGTTCTGCCCAGCGTCTCAGGGATCGCCGCCACGCGAAAGCCGGCGCTGCCCACCTCGGCAATCGTCAGACTCACGCCGTCGATGGCCACCGAACCCTTTGGGACCATCTGATCGAGCAACTCGGCCGAGGCGCCGAACTCGATATCGGCAAACTCGCCCAGCTTCTTGACCGCCCGGACCGTGCCGACTCCGTCGATGTGGCCCTGAACCATATGGCCGCCGAAGCGATCGGTCGCCAGCATCGCTCGCTCAACATTGACCCTCGACGACGGTTTCAGCATTGCCAGCGTCGATTTCGCCAGGGTCTCGGGGCTCAGCGCGAACGTCGCCACCGCCCCTTCCAGTCGCGTTACCGTCAGACATGCGCCGTTGATGGCAATGCTATCGCCCAGGCGAACACCTTCGGCGAGCGCACCGAGATCGACCGCCAGCGCGCCGCCGTTGGAGGCTCGTCCGGCGGAAAGCGACTTGACCTGACAAACCGATTCAATAAGCCCGGTAAACATACCCAGTCATTCCTCGGGAACCATTCGCCACCCCTCCATGAGCGTACCGCCGTTCATGCTATACCCGCCGCCCCGTACCTGTCAAACAATTGTGGCACCGCCCCCGGCCTCGGGGTGCACTGCGTGTTTGCAGGTAGATCCCCACGGGGGCTCTGCAATCGACTTTGTCATTCCGACCGGAGCGCAGCGCAGTGGAGGAATCTGGCTGCGAATGGGACACTGCCTTATCTTCGGCCAGATTTCTCCGTGCGGGCTTCGCCCCACTCGGCTGCGCTCGGGGCAAGCTCTTAGTCGAAAAGACAAGATTCTTTCCTGGACTTGGCAGGAACCTACCTACAAACACGCAGTGCGCCCCCGGCCTCGGACTGTGCCGGATTCCCCTTTCGCAACGAGACCGTACCTGATACGATACCCCCTGCCTTGTCAGCAGCAGAAGGAGTCAATGGTATGAACACGATCTGGTTGAAGATAGCGGCCGTGGCGGTCGCTCTCGTCGTGGTTCTGATCGTCGGCAGCCGATTCATGTCGGACAAGCCAGGGCCGTCGGCCTCGTCCGAGCCGGCAGACCCACCCAAGACCGTCTACGATTCGTTCGAGCGTGATGACAGGGAGTTCGGCGTTCAGGACAAGGCCGGCGAAGAGCCCGTCGAGGAAATCGCTGCGGCTGAGGAGGCCCCGGCGGCACAAGACGCACAGCCGACCTTCGAGAAGCTGTCGATCGAGGAGGAGATCCAGGCGCAAAAGCTCCATTCGATGGCGCTCGAGGAGCGCAAGCGGTCAAGGCTGCCGATGATGACGCCGAAGCTGATGGTGGACTATTGCCGCCAGATCATCGAGCGGTGGCCCGACAGCGAGTATGCCTTCCAGGCCAAACGGATGCTGGCCGACATTCCTGATCGATACAAGAAGATGTACGACGTCACGGACCAGGAAACGGACGTCAGCAGTTTCTACAAATAGCCCACCGCCCAGCAAGGAGGAACCCGAAGATGCCCACCGCCGAGTCGGTCGCGAACGTTCCCGTCATTTCGATCACCGCCGATTGTCTGCCCGAGGCATGGGAGAAGGCGGTCCTGGCCGTGTGGGACCGAGGGTACGAGGTCAAGACGCAGTACGATAAGCCCGACGATCCGCCCAGCAAGGACGCCACGGTGATGATTGCGGTGACCGATCCGTTCAACGAGCCGCGGATTCACAAGAACTTCCCCGGCGGACCGGAGGAGTTGGAAGCCTATCGGCAGGAAGTCGTCGGGGGCATTCACGACCACTGGATCGATCCGGCCGCCGGCAAGTGGACCTACACGTACCACGAGAGGCTGTTCTCGTACTGCCCGGTGGCGGACCTGCGCGATGCAAAGACCGCCAAGCCATTCATCGCGGTCGACCAAATTCAGTACATCATCGACTCTCTGGCCCGGGCCGGGCACACCCGCAGGGCGCAGGCGATCACCTGGATGCCCACCGCCGATCCGCAGACCGACGACCCGCCCTGCCTCCAGCGAATCTGGTGCCGCCTGCTGGCCGACGACGACGGGCAATGGACGCTGAACATGAACACGCACTGGCGCAGTCGCGATCTGTATAAGGCGTGGTTCATGAACGCCTACGCCCTGACGAACCTCCAGCAGATCATTGCCGATGGCATCGCGGCCAAGCGAGGTGAGCCGGTGCGTGTTGGGCGCTACGTCGATATCAGCGATTCGCTGCACATCTACGGCAGCTATCTCAAAGAGGCGTCCGTCGAGATCGAGAAGATGCGGCGGACGCCATTCTCCGAGCGGGCCTGGGACAGCACCCACCCGGCGTTCGAAATGATGACCCTGGAAGCCCGCGAGAAGCTGGCCCGGGACCCCGACTGGTTCGCCAAGGCCAGAGGTTGAGTTCGCATTCACACGCAGAGGAGTATCGCATGGCCCTTGTCGTCAACGGCGAGAAGATTGAGGACAGAGAGATTCAGCAGGAGATCGAGCGTCTGCGGCCGCGGTATGAGGAGGTCTTTGCCGAGAAGGACCCTGCCGAACGCGAAGCCCAGTTGCAGGAATGGTCCAGAGACAACGTCATCGAGCGCGTCCTGCTTCGACAGGAGGCGAAGAACGACGGCGCCGAGATTCCGCCGGAACAGATCGAAGAGGCCTTCAAGCATCTGAAGGAGCAATATGACGACGCCGAAGCCATCCACAAGGCGCTCGACGTCGACAGCGACGAGAAGGTGCGTCAGACGATCGAGCTTCAAATGAAGACCGAGCGCAAGATCGGCGAGATCTACGCCCGGGCGCCCAAGCCGTCTGAGGAACAGATTCGCCTGTACTACGAGGAGAACAAGGACAAGTTCCGCTCGGACGAGCAGATTCGCGTCGCCCATATCGTCAAATACGTCAACTGGCAAACCGACGAAGCCACCGCCATGCGGGTGATGCACGAAGCGCACGATCAGATCAGCAGCGGCATGCCCTTCGAGACGGTCGTGGACCAATACACCGACTGCGCCGACAGCGGCGGCGATCTGGGTTACGTCATGCGAGGGCAGATGGTCGAGGAGTTCGAAGACGTCATCTTCCATCTCAACCCCGGCCAGGTCAGCGACGTGTTTCGCACGCGTTTCGGGTTCCATATCGCCAAGGTCTACGACCGGCGTCCGCCCAGCATCCCGCAGCTCAAAGAGGTTCGAAAGCAGGTGACCGAGGAAGTACAGGAACAACTCAGGGAACAGGCGCTCGGCGACTACCTCGATGGGCTTCGAACCGAGGCGACCATCGAAGAGGTGTAGCCGGCGGCGCGTCCTCTGAGAGCACTGCGCATCGGACGTCAAGAGAGGCCCTTTTGACGATTCCCGCAAGCCCTGCAAACGGCCCGGAGAAGGGCGTCGAATTTGCATCGGCCGGTTTTTGTATTAGACTTTGGATAGCCGGACGGCAACGCCGCCGAGCGGATGCAAAGCGGCAGCCGGACAGCATCAGCAATACCAGGAAAGACAAGGACCCCAGGCTCGACCTGTGTACTGAACTCGGAATTCTCGCTGCGTCACGTACGACAGTCTATTGGGGGGGCAATGTGAGTTTCTTTCCGAGTGGGCCTCTGCGTCCCTGACGCAGAGGCCTTTTTCATTGCGGCCGGCAAACCTGCTGGAAAGTTCCACGTCGATCTCGCACATTTCTGTTGACGCCCCACATGTTGAGGCTACAATCACATGCGTAACTAAATGTGGGGTCACCTGTGACGCCCCAAGTACAGGACGTCTCGGTGAGGCAAGGGGCTCTCGGAGCTGTCATAGCAGGAGGTTGTCAGGTCGTGCGGTGTCCTTTCTGCAAGGAAGACAGTGATAAGGTTGTCGATTCTCGCTCCAGCGACTCCGGCCGCGTCATCCGCCGGCGACGTCAGTGCCTGGCCTGCAAGAGGCGCTTCACCACCTACGAAAAAACCAGCGAGAGTTTCAAACTGCACGTCGTGAAGAAGGACAAGTCTCGCGTCCCCTACGACCGCGACAAGATCATCGTCGGCGTGCAAAAGGCCTGTTACAAGAGGCCCGTTTCGGCCGAACAGATTCAGCAGGTCGCCGACAAGACCGAAGAGGACATCTTCCGACGGTTCGACAAGGAGGCGACCAGCGCCTTCATCGGCGAGTGCGTGATGAAGCATCTGCGCTCGATCGACAAGGTGGCCTACATCCGTTTCGCCAGCGTCTATCGCGATTTCCGCGACGCCGGCGAATTGCTCGATGAAGTGACGCGGGCCATCCAGGACACGGACACGGCCGAGCAGTTGAAGCTCTTCGATCAGTAGATACGATCAGACCGGCGGCGCAGGTAATCGACATGACGCCGGGCCAGGACGTTCGTCCCGAGGGACGGTGAAGGCTTGCATGGAGGCAACCACTGACCGATGAACAGGCAGTTGAGAGTGACCAAAGCCGATGGCGGCACGGAGGCCTATCTGCACACCAAGGTCCTCGGGGCGATCAACAACGCCCTGACAGCCTCCGGGCAGGGTGACATCGTCATGGCCGAAGACCTGACGGAGGTCGTTACATTCTATCTGTACAACAAGCATGGTCGCGCCACGGTCAGCTCCAACGAGATCCTTGCCATGATCAAGGCCATCCTGGCGGCGACAGGACATGAGGAGGCGGCGCTGGCGCTGGCCCGACATGCCCTGGAACGACGGCTCAAGCGATCGCGAACGGAAGTCCTTGCGGTGCACATGCGGGACTTTGCCGACGCCCGGCAGCTCCTTCTGACGGAAGGCGCCGCCGAACGGACCGCCTGGGACAAGGCCCGGATCGTACGGGATCTGACCGACCGATTCGGCGTGCCGCGCCGGATCGCCCGCGCGGTGGCCTCCGGCGTTGAGGAGAAGGTCTTTCGCATGGAGATGACCATGGTCCCGCTGAGCCTGATCAAGCAGCTCGTGCTGGGGGAAGCCGCCGCCATGCTCCGGGCCGAACGCGAGTTGCACGCCCGTTAGTCGATCCGCTGCATCGCTCGGTCGAGCACGCTCTCAACCGATTCATCGGCCCCGACATCGATCCAGACGACGCCGGAGAACCGCCGAAACCACGTCCGCTGGCCTTTCGCGAGCCGTCGCGTGTTCTTCTTGATCTGTTCGACAGCCTCATCGACAGACCGCCGGCCCTCAAGGTGCTCGATCATCTCGGCGTAGCCGATCGCGCAGCGAGCCTGTGGGCTCAACGGTCTGTCCTCGGCCAGCAGCGATCGAACCTCCTCGACCAAGCCCATTTGGACCATTCTCTTGACGCGTGCGTTGATCCGCCCGCTCTCGACCGATTTTTCTCGGCGCAACCCGATGATCGTCCAGTTCTGCACGGGGCGTGCCGCATCGAACTGCCTTTGCAGGCTCGATATGGGCTTGCCGGTCAGCCGATGCACCTCCAGGGCCCGAACGATGCGTTTGGCATCGTTGGGGCTGATGCGATCGGCCGCCGCCGGATCGAGCCGGCAAAGCTCTGCGTGCAGCGCCGCCGGCCCCTCCGACTCGACCCTGGCCCGCAGCTCGTCGCGAATCCGCTCGTCGCCGGCGGGCCCTTCGAAGAGCCCGTAGAGCAAGGCTTTGCTGTAGAGGGCGGTCCCGCCGACGGCGACCACCGACTTGCCACGACCTCGAATCTCATCGATCGCCGCCGAGGCCCGCTCCAGAAAGAGCCCGGCGCTGAATGACTCACTCGGCTCGACGATGTCGATCATGTGGTACGGGACCTGCTTTCGGGCCTCTGGAGAGGGTTTGGCTGTCCCGACGTCCATGCGTCGGTAGACCTTCATCGAGTCGATACTGACAATCTCGGCATCGATCTGCCGGGCCAGCTCGAAGGCCAGCCGCCCCTTGCCCGAGGCGGTAACGCCCAAAATCATGACCATTTTGCCGTTCATAATTTCCTGCACAATCCCCCGATGTCCGGTATAATACCCGCTTGTCGACCCGTACGCAAAACCCGATCCCTCGGCCAAGTCGCTCGTGCCATATGCCAGCAAGCAAGACAGACCACTCCGATTTACGCACCTTGATGAACAACAAGGTCCCCGCGATCAACGAGCTTCTCGAACGCCTCGTTGCGGAACAGCCGGGAATCCCGGACGATCTGCGAAGGGCGATGGTCTACACGTTGTCGGCCCCCGGCAAGCGCATCCGCTCGATGCTGGTCCTCTGGTGCTGCGAGTTGGTCTGCGGGCGGGAGAACCCAAACGCCTGGACGGCGGCAGCCGCCATCGAGATGGTCCACACGTATTCGCTGGTCCATGACGATCTGCCGGCGATGGACGACGACGATCTGCGGCGGGGTCGTCCGACGTGCCACAAGGCGTTCGACGAAGCAACCGCCATCCTCACCGGCGACGCCCTGCTGACGCTGGCGTTTGAGTTGCTGGCCGAGCGGATCGACGATGCGGGCACCGCCGTGGCCCTGGTCCGCGAGCTGGCGCAGGCGGCCGGTGCAGCGGGGATGATCGCCGGACAGGTCGCCGACCTCAAAGCGGAGAATACCGCCGGCAGCATCGAATCCCTCGAATACATCCACATCCATAAGACCGCCAAGATGTTCCGCTGCGCTGCGGCGATGGGCGGCCTCTGCGGCCGTGCCGACGCCGCTCAACTCGATGCCCTTGCCCGATACGGCCTGAAGATCGGTCTGGGCTTCCAGATCGCCGACGACATCCTCGACGTCAGCGCGTCCAGCGAACAACTGGGCAAAACGGCGGGCAAGGACGTCAAGGCCGCCAAGTGCACCTATCCTGCCCTGCTCGGAATCGACCGGTCCAGGGAACTGGAACGAAGGCTGGCTGAGGAGGCCGTGGCGGCCGTCGAGCCGTTCGGTCCACGTGCCGATGTGCTGCGCAGCCTCGCCCTCGCCCTGCTCGATCGCGACAGATAGTCCCGCGATCACCATTTCCGCCCACGCCGGGCCGCACTATCCTGAGAAAAAAACCGCCCACAGAGATTTTTCTTTCGCCGGGCCGGATGTGGCCCCTATCAGTGCTGATAACGCAGCCTCGCAGACCGAGGCGAGCGGCTCTTCAAGGCGACTCCCGAAAAAATCTGCTCTGTCGCACTGGCAAGCCCGGATGGCCCGATAATGCTCCCGTTCACCGATATCCGAACAGGGTATTCACCCCGAAAATCGGCTAAGGAAAAAACGCACGACGGGTCGATACGGCGTACGGAACCTTGAGGACTGACAGATGAAGACACGGATGTTCGTCGCTGAAGTACTGTGGTTGTTCCTGGGGCTGTGCATCTGTCCGCAATCGGCGGACCCAACGGAAGAAATCAGCCAATGCATTAGCCAACCTACAACCAGAACACCCAACCCTCCCCACAGAGATTGGACTGTGGCCGGCCATATCCGACCCCCGCCTCCCGGCGAATGAGCCGATCAAACACACCATCACAGTACGACAATAATCGGTTACAAGCCAACAGGCCATAAGCTGCCAACTTATGGCCTCTTTTCATGCGCCGACGCGGACCCGTCGGTCGAGCCGGAGCTGCTCAGATCTGGGACCATTCGCGCGATGTGGGCTTGGACAGGTCGGCGCTCACTGCATGGGGAAGCGGGCGCAGAGGTCTTCGACCTGGTGCTTGGTTTCGAGGCGGAGGCGGTCGTCGAGGCGGTATTCCCGGCCTCCTGTGGGCTCGACTTTGGTCAGGACGCTGTCGACCAGCATAGCGATCGCTTCCATCTGCATCGGGCCCATGCCGTTC
>JAAYBA010000485.1 GCA_012719085.1 Planctomycetota bacterium | reverse complement strand
TGCAGTCCGGCCGTCGGCGCCGCCACCGCACCGGGCCGGCGGGCGTAGACCGTCTGATAGCGCTGCCGGTCTTCGGTCGCCTGCTCGATATCGCCGTCGCGGCGAATGTAGGGCGGCAGCGGCGGAAATCCGACTTCCTCCAGAATCTCCTCGGCGCTTCGGTCGGAGTCGATCTTGAGGATGCAGACTCCGTCCGATCTCTTTTCGACCAGTTCGGCTTCGTAGGGTGTGCACTGCACACCGCCTTCTTCCTCCGCCGAGAGATGGTGGGCGATGCCCACCCTACGCGAACGATCCAGAATGCGGATGCGTTCGCCCGGCCGGACCTTGCGAGCGCCCTTGAGCATGACTTCCCACACACCCGCCTGCTCGGCAAGGAACAGGCCTTCCATCGACGCCCCGGTCTTGCGCTCGGCGAAGAAGCGGGCGGGCAGGACCTTGGTGTCGTTCAGGACCAGACAATCCCCGGCGCGCAGGAACTGGCCGATCTCCGCAAAGCGGCGGTCGAACAAGGTAGGGGCGACGCATGCATCGCCCTTGCGGTCCAGGACGAGCAGCCGGGACTCGCTTCGTGACGGCGACGGCGTCTGGGCGATCAACTCCGGCCCAAGCTCATAATCGAACAGCGATGTCTTCATCGACGTATGTTATCAGACGTGACTGCAAGCGCACGAGTTTTTTTCCGCCGCTTGTCGGGCGAATCGGCGGGTTGTGATCGTGTCCCGTGATTTGCGGGCAAAGTGGCCCGCCCGGCTGGGCGATATGACTGCGTCAGGGCGAGCACCACGGGGGTGCTTCCGGGAACGGCAACTACGAGAATCGCAAAGGTCACGACTGTGTATTCACAAGGACGTTTCGAGCAGGTTTCCACGTCGATCGCCGTGCTGGGCCGCAGTGAGCTCAAGAGCCGGATCAAGAACTTCCGCGGGCGATTCAAACTCGACTTCACCGACGACTATCTCGACGCGATCGACACCGATCGGCTCCGTCACATCCTCCTGGCCGCCCTGATCACCGCCAAGAGCCACCACTGACAGACCGATACGTTGCGTCTCACACTCCATCCCGCATGCCGGCAGCGAGCGTAGCCGATCCGAGCGTCCATCTATCCTCTGGAAGTTCGTCGGCATTCTGATATGCTCTGGTCAAACGGTACGCGCGTTGTGGTCGTGTAATTCGGGAGGCCGGTATGACAGATCGTTCGCGATGGTTCTTGTTCGTGTGTTTGGGATGGTCGCTGCTCTCCACTGCCTCTGCGGAGCGGGTTTCGTGGGAGCCGGTGGGTCTGTCGGGCGGGGGCGGCATGTTTTCGCCGGCCATTTCGCCGGTTGACCCCAACCTGATGATGCTCAACTGCGACATGAGCGCGGCTTACATCTCCGAAGACGGCGGCCACCACTGGCGGATGATCCACCACGCGCAACTCCGCAGCGACACCCGTTGCCGGCCGGCGTTTCATCCACACGATGCCGACGTGATTTACGCTTCGTCGGGCGGCCGGCTGCGAATCAGCCGGGACCGGGGCCGGACGTTCTCGCCCATCGGCGACCTGACCGACTCGCTGTACGGCGAGATTGCGATCGATCCATCGGAGCCGCTCGTCATGCTCGTCGGCACGCGCAACGGACGATGCCATATCTCGCACGATGCCGCCCTGACGTGGACGGCGTGCGCCGGGCCGGAAGGACAGGCGC
>JAAYBA010000484.1 GCA_012719085.1 Planctomycetota bacterium | reverse complement strand
GGGTGGGTCTTGCGAACGAAGATGAGCGGGCCGTCGATCTTGTCGACGCCGATGTACTCGCGGCCGGACAGAAGGCGGCTGTTCTTTGCGTCAGGCATGCAGGGCCTCCATTTGATCCATCGCACGCTCCAGGCGCGCCTCGATCTTGTCCAGCCCGGACAGATCGTCGTTCGGGACCGAGAACTTCATTTTTACAATGTCCTGATAGACCTTCATCTTCTTGAGCTTCATCAGCATCGCGCCGTTCTTGATCGCCTCGGACCCGCGCCGCCAGTACGTGGTGATGATGTGCATCATCTTGGCCTGCTTCTGTACGGTCGAGTAGGCGTCGATCTTGTCGAAGGCGTTCTGCTGGAGAAACGCGTTCTTGAACAGGTTGCAGACCTCCAGGATGAATCGCTGCGTGTCGGGCAGTGCGTCCGGGCCGACCAGCTTGACCACCTGCTGGAGGCGAATCTCCCGGTGCAGCAGCTCCATGATCTCGGTGCGGTCGGCGAACCACTGCGGGCCGACTTCCTGCTCCCACCAGGCGGTCATGCTGCTGAGGTATTCGCTGTAGCTGTCGAGCCAGGAGATGGCCGGATAGTGGCGGGCGTTGGCCAGGTGTCGGTCGAGGGCCCAGAAGCAGCGGATGAACCGCTTGGTGTGCTGGGTCACCGGCTCGGAGAAGTCGCCGCCGGGCGGCGAGACCGCGCCGATGATGCTCACCGAGCCGTCTTGGCCGCACAGCGCCTCCATTGAGCCGGCCCGCTCGTAGAACTCGGCGATCTTGGTCGGCAGATACGCCGGGAACCCTTCTTCGGCCGGCATCTCCTCCATACGCCCCGACAGCTCCCGCAGCGCCTCGGCCCACCGCGAGGTCGAGTCGGCCATGATCGCCACGTGGCGGCCCTGGTCACGGAAGTACTCGGCGATCGTGATGCCCGTGTAGATGCTGGCCTCGCGCGCCGAGACGGGCATGTTCGACGTGTTGGCGATCAGGATCGTCCGCTCCATCAGCGACCGGCCCGTGCGCGGGTCGATCAGGCTGGGGAATTCCGTCAGAACGTCGGTGATCTCGTTGCCGCGCTCGCCGCAGCCGATGTAAACGATCAGGTCCGCGTCGCACCACTTGGCGACCGCCTGCTGCGTCATGGTCTTGCCCGTGCCGAACCCGCCCGGGATCGAGACGGTCCCCCCTTTGGCCACGGGAAACAGGGCATCGATCACTCGCTGGCCGGTGATCAGCGGGATCTCCAGGGGCAGACGCCGGCGCGTCGGCCGCTGGACGCGGATCGGCCAACGGTGCATCAGTTGCAGTTGTTTGCTCTTCGATTCGTTGATCTTCAGCACCCCGATCGGCTCATCGACCGTGTAGTCGCCTTCGGCGACGATCGATTCGAGCACGCCTTCGTCGCCCGGCGGCACGAGGATCTTGTGCTGGAGGTTCTCCGTCTCCTGCACGGTCCCGAGGACGGCCCCACCCGAGAGCGCGTCGCCCGCCTGGGCGGTCGGAACGAAATGCCATCGCTTCTGCCGATCCAGCGACGGAACCGAGATGCCCCGTTTGATGTAGATGTCCGAGATCGCCCGGATCGCCTCCAGCGGCCGCTGAATCCCGTCGTAGATCGTCCCGATCATGCCCGGGCCCAGCTCGACCGACAGCGGCATGCCCGCCCCGTAGACCGGGTCGTGCGGCGCGATGCCCGTCGTGTCCTCGTACACCTGGATCACGGCGCTGTCTCTTTCGAGCTTGATCAGCTCGCCGATGAGGTTCTCTTCACCGACGCGGACCAGTTCGAACATCTCCGCGTCGGTGATGCCCATCACCTCGATGACGGGGCCGTTGACCCGCTTGATCCGTCCTATTATCCTGTCAATCATAGTCACTCTTCTCGATCACCGGCGAACAGCCGATCGTACACCTGCTTCTGTATCTGACGCTGCTTGCGCAGCATTCTCGTTCGGATCTGATTGTTGAAGGCCATGCGCCCGTCCATCGTCGTCAGGACGACGCCCTGGTCCTTCAGAGGTGGCTCGTTCGACAGCGTCAGGCTCATCGGCCGGCCCGCCCGCGCCCGGACCTGCTCGCCGGCGCGTTCGAGCATGGCCGCGTCGATCAGGGCCCGCTCGCGCGGCGAGGCGTTGACCTGGGCGGCGTCCGCTTCGAGTCCGATCGCCGCCTCGACGATCCAGTTCGTCAGCGTCGTCGCGTAGTCCGGCTCGTCGATCCGGCCGGCGAACCGCTGCTCGGCCTGATCCAGGATCTGGTGCAGCAGGGCGTCGCGCATCTGCAGACGGCGACGTTTGATCTCGAGCTCCACGTCCGAGACGGCCTTGCGATGGATCGACTCGGTCTGCACGGCGGCCTTGTCGCGGGCCTCCTTCAGGATCGACTCGATCTTCTGGCGGGCGTACTGCTGCTTCTCGTCGGCTTGCGTCCGGGCCTCCGTCAGCAGTCTCTGCTCTTCGGCGCGGGCATCCGCTTCGATGCCGGAAATCAGGGCCGAGATCCCTTGCTCAACTGGCTCCATAGATATTGTTCCCTTCGAGAAACGGGCCGTTCGCCCGGTTCCCGCAACGGATGGACCGGGCTGCTGCGATTACAGCTTCAACCCGATCGCGGTATTGACCATTTCTTTGATTCCCGGCCGATCCGGCAGCGAACCGTGCCGGTCGGGAATCTCCACGATCAGCGGAAAGCTCTCGGTGAACACGTACCGGTCCACCGTCGAGCGCATCATGTCGGCCACGCGCTCGGTCACGATCACGATGCCCGTCTCCTTGTCGCCAAGGAGCTCTGCGAACGCCTGCTGCGCCTCCTCGGCATTCCGGGCCACCTTGCCCGCAACGCCGACGATCGCAAAGCTCAGCACGGTGTCTTCGTCGCCGATGATCGAGTATCTCATGGGACCGCTACACCTTGCCCAGAATCATCAGGGCGGTGATGAAGCCGAAGACGACGATGCCCTCGGCCAACGCCACGAAAATGAGGGCCTGCCCGGCGATCTGGGGCTTCTCGGCCACCGCGCCCATGGCGGCGGCGCCGACGTGAGAGATCGCAAACCCGGCGCCGATGGCGCCGAGCCCGAAGGCCGCCGCCGCGGCGATCAGCCCGAACTTCATGACGCCAGCCTCTTCCGGTGTCTTGTCGGCCTGCACCGTCGGCGTTTCCGTGCTCTCGTGTGCGGCCAGGGCGTTGGAGCAAAACAGCGTCCCGATGATCGCCAGGATCGTCAGAAGCCCCACAACGCTTTGCGTGATGGTCGTTTTCAGTCTTCGTGCCGGTTCATCCATTGCGTGTGATCCTTTCTTGTCCACTGCGACAGTCTGATTGGAACGGCCGCACCCTGAAATGCGGCGTTGCATTCTCTCCACGATCACGGTTCGCTGCTCAGCGAGATCGGGCAGTACAGCCGGCCGGTCCCGTGGAAAAACTTGGTGAAAAATTCGTAATAGTTGAGCCTCAAGGCCTGAATCGCCGCCGACAGACCCTCCAGTCCGATCACCAGGGCGTTGCCCACCAGCAGGATCAGCACCGAGCCGAGGCCCGAGGTCATTTCCGCCAGCGTGAAGAACGACATCATCAGGCACACGTGCGCGATGCCCAGCCCGGCAACCCGCATGAACGACAGCGTGTTGGACAGATACCCGCTGAAGATCTCCAGCAACTCGACGATCCACTGCATCAGGAAGGTCAGCACCAGAAAGACCGGATTGGGACCTTTTTCGGCGTGCCCTCTGGCGTGCGCGATGTGGTGGTACGGCTCCTTGATCAGCAGCAGCAGGGCCGGCAGCCCGACCAGCAGGAACAACACGCCGCCGGAGGGGAACCCTTTGTACCCGTGGTGCACCATATACGAGGCGACGTACACCCCGCCCGCATAGATCCAGCCGCCCAGAAGCCCGCCCTTGTCGAAGATCAACTCCGCCCATTGGCCGGTCCGGATCAGGTTGACCCAGTTGAACAGCAGGCCCATCGCGATGACCGCGATGCCGAAGTAGATCGTGATCGACAGGATGTCGTAGACGTCGCGCACGACCGATTGGGTCTGGGCGTGTCCGGCAACGATCCCGTGAAAATCGAACCAGAGCGGCCGCACCAGGGCCAGTCCGAAGTACGAGCCGAACAGCACGCCGAAGACAATGGCCGAGACCCCGCACCAGGCGATGAGCCAGAAGAGGTTGTGCATTCCCCGCTTCGTTTCGTTGTGGCCCGTCAGACGCGCGCCGAGAAGGCCGGCCGCCGCCAGCACCAGACCCTGGCCGGCGTCGGCGAACATCAGGCCGAACATGATCAGGTACAAGGGCATGACGAACGGCGTCGGATCGATCGTGCCATATTGCGGGATGCCGAAGTTGCTCACCAGCATCTGGAATGGAGCGAGCACCTTGGGATTGTTGAACTGGACCGGCACCTCGGCCGCCGCCTCGTGGCCGTCCGCTTCGTGCCATTCGAGATAGCAGCGGCCCTCGGTGGCCTCGTGGATCTTGGCGCTGAGCCGCTCCTTCGTCGTGCTGGCCAACCACCCGGCGAACAGAACCGTCCGCGAGGAGGTCTCGAAGCTCGACTGGATCCGGGCGCACAGTTCCTGGATTCGCAGCTTGACCCACACCTCCTTGAGGTGCGGCTCCTCCTTGCGGATCAGCGTCGTGACCCGGTCCTGGAGCTGCTTCTGCTCCTCGGTGAGCCGCTGGAGCTTCTCCGTCAGCTCTTTGGCCAGGTCCTTCCGCGCCGAGAGCAGCTCGCTGGGCAGATCGACCCGGGCCCAGTCGGCGCCCGCGAGGATTCGCTCGATCTGCTCCTGGTCGCGTTTCATCGACAGCAGCAGGTAGTGGACGCTGCCGTCCTGTCGGCCCAGGGCCACGTGCAGCGCCGGCAGGTCCTTGAGCATCTCCTCGAACCGCTTGACGCCGGAAGCCGGGATGCGACCGGTTTGCATGGCCAGCATCGACTGCCGACCCGGCGTATGCAGACCGCCCAGCTCGACCCCATACAGGTCGATCTGACGACGGATGTCTTCCAGTTTCAGGATCTCCTGCTGGAGCGACCGCTGCCGCTCGCGGATGCTGTCGCGCTCCCCGTCGAGCTTGTCGAGAAGGTCCGTTTCCGTGTCGAGGCGGACGGTCACCCGGTTCTTCAGGTCGGTCTCCGTCGGCGGCGTCGGAATGGTGCCGATCGTGTGCAGAACCCCCTCGATCCGCTTTCTCAGGTCGCTCAGCTCAGCCACAGACGCCTCCGACGGGCCCTCCAACGGGCGGTCCGGACGCGCAATATCGAATTCCGAGGTGCTGATGAACTGCATCACCCCCTCGCGAAGGAGGGCCTCCGTGACCCGCTCCTTGTCCCTTCGCAGCACCACGGCGAACAGTTGTGTCATCTGCGTCGTGAGAATCATAGCATGCTTTCAATGCCTTCCAGCGATCGGCCCAGGTGTTTGGCGTTCAGGATCGTGCGGACCTTCTTCAGTTCGTCCGACTTCAGGAGGAAGTAGGCCAGGATGATGCCGACGGTGAACGGATATCCGGCCAGGATGCGCTGGACCTCCTGTCGGCGAATCTCTTCGAGGATCCGGCGGATCAGGATCAGACGCGACGTGCTGTCCGACGCCTGCGACGCCAGAAGCGCCGAAAGCCCCGGATACGTGCCCACCACGAAGTTCTGGAGCACCGACGTGACGTTCTGCGCCTGGTACAGCTCCTCGATCGTGCCCCGCTTGAGGTGAAAGCCCCCCGGGATCAACGCCGCCAGGACCGCTTCGAGCGGCAGGTCGTAGAACCGCTGGAAGCGAATGATCCAACTGATGTTCAGCAGGTCGATCTCGACGCCGATCAGGCGGATCGCGATCTCGCGGTCCGCCCGGTTCAGCTCCTCGATCGCCTCGCGGAGCTGGCCATAATAATGATGGTCGAACGCCACCTCCATGCGGAACAGCGAGCCTTCCGCCTCGACGATTGGGCCGTACTTCTCCACGATGGCGCGGTACGGCGTCTGGCGGCAGACCCCGGCGATCTCCTCGAAGCGCTGCGCGTTGACGATCAGATCCATCGGGATCGCGTGGACGATGGGCTCGTACAGGATGTAGTGCGCCGCCGACTCATCGGTGCGACCGCGCACCTGGCGATCGAAATGGATTCGGATGGCGTTCTTGACGTTGTCGATTTCAAACTGCGAGAGGAGCACATCGACCAGGCGGATCGAGCTTTCGTGGAGATACCGCCGGATGCTCCGATACAGATCGATCTCGCTCTTGAGCAGCTCCAGCTCCGCCAGTCGCAGGTCGCCGCTGGTGTTGTAGACCCCTTCGAGATGAGCGAACGGCGTCTCCCGAAGAAGGGCCAGCGCCGCATCCACCGATCCGGCCTGGGCCAGTTGCCGAAACACCTCGTCCGGGAGGATCTTGCTGATCCGCGCCCGGAGCTTGGCGTTGATGAACGAGTATTTGGTCAGTGCTCCGGCCATGAGGGGCTGCCAGTCTCGTATTCCGTCGCCTCGATCGTGCGGCACAACGCGTCGATCAGGCCGTCCAGGTCTTTGGCACGACTGCTCCGCAGCGCTTCATTCGCCTGCTCGGCCTCTTGCAGTCTCTGGCCGCGCATCCGCTCGGCGTCCTGTTTGGCCTGCTCGACCGCCGTCAGGAGGATCTGCCGGGCCTGCTCCCTCGCCTCGGCCAGCGATTCGGCGATCTGGCGCTCGGCGGACTGGCGAATCTCCGAGGCTTGACTCTGGGCCTGCCGGAGGATGGCGCCGGCCTTCTCCTCGGCCTCAAAGACTTCCTCAATTACACGTTTCATAGGATCAAACCCCGTACAGAGGTCCAAAACAGTCGGTTGGCCATGTCATCGTGCACGGCCCAAGCTGGGGAAAAACGCTATAAAGACCCAAAGCCCAAAAATAGTCAAGGGCAAAAATACAGCGCCGCTCGGACAATACCCCGCACGCGTCCCCGACCCAGGCCGGAGGACGGGCCGCTGCGACCGGGTTGCCCCGCGACTCGCACGAGGGATCGGATGCCCCCGCGCCTCCGAAATCGGTGCTGCGACGGAGGGCCTCTGCCGACCCTTTCTACCGTCTCAGGGGGTTTTTCTTGATCGTTATCGACCCGTCTGCTATATTGGATGGGTGTCCGGTGAGGCCCAAGGTGCGGCAACGCGCAGGGGCGACTCGTTGTGCCCGTCGTTCTGACCGCTACCGGTCTTGCGAGTTCTTGTTTTGGAGGAGTGTGTGATGAGAGTATTACATTTTTTGCTGGTGGCCGTCGTCGCATTGAGCGTGGTGGCTGTCGCCAACGCCAGTGTGATTGAAGAAGGCTTCGAGTCCTACGCCGCAGGAAGCGCCCTGCACGGACAGGGCGGATGGAAGGGCTGGAATGGCGATGCCGCCGCCGGAGCGACTGCCTCCGACGCCTTCGCCTACAGTGGAACCCAATCGGTCGCCATCCTCAGCACCTCCGACTTCGTGCACGAGTTCGACGTGGCCGGCGGCGTATGGGTCTTCACCGCCATGCAGTACATCCCCTCCGGCGGCACCGGCATCACGTACTTCATTCTTCTGAACAGCTACGACGACAACGCCAATCAGGACTGGTCCATCCAGACCCTGTTCAATCTGGCCACAGGGGGGATCGAGACCTGGACCGGCGCCGTCGCCACCAAGATCGTCTTCGACCAGTGGGTCCAGCTCAAGTACGTCATCGACCTCGACAACAACACCGTCGATGAATACTACAACGGCGCCCTGATCGACACCCGCCAGTGGGACGACAACGTGCATGGAACGATCGGCGCAATCGACCTGTTCGGCAACGGCGCTTCGACCGTCTACTACGACGACATCGTGCTCCAGTCGCTACGGGAGAGCCAGGCCAAGGCCGATAATCCCGTCCCCGCCGACGGTGAGGACGACGTGGTCCGCGACGTTGTGCTGGGCTGGAAGGCCGGCTCGTTTGCCGCCTCACACGACGTGTACTTCGGCGCCGACCGGGCGGCGGTGGCCGCTGCCGACCGGGCCAACCCGATGGATGTCCTGGTCAGCCAGGGCCAGCCCACTGTCGCCTACGATGCGGCCGGCCTGCTCGAATTCGGACAGACCTATTACTGGCGCGTCGATGAAGTCAACGCCACGCCCACCACGATCTACGCCGGTCCGGTGTGGTCCTTCACCGCCGAGCCGTTCGTCTATCCGATCGGGAACATCATCGCCACCAGCAACGCCGC
>JAAYBA010000483.1 GCA_012719085.1 Planctomycetota bacterium | reverse complement strand
GGCCATCCGGCGATGCCCTGCGGCGCTTCAAGCGCCAGGACTGAACTGAACCCCCCGTGAATCAGCGCTCGCTCGATGCTCCAGTCCCTCAGCATCGCCGCCATACGGTCGACGCCATAGCCTTTGCCAATGCCTCCGAGGTCTACACGGATCGGACTGGCCGCCAGTTGCACGGTGTACCGGCTCTCGTCCAGATCCAGCAGGGACATGCCGGTGTGCTCGCGTGCGAACGCCAGCTCTTCAGGCGACGGGGTCCGCGGCTTCTTGTCCTTGTCGCGCCAGCAATCCACGAGCAGACCGACCGTCACATCGAAGGCTCCCCCGGTCTGTGCGTGAACCATCGCACTGATTCGCAGGCATTCGAACGTATCGAGGCCGAGCAGAAGCGTCTGGCCGGCGGGAAGGTTGTTGATACGCGCAACGTCGCCGTTCTCGACGTACCGACTCAGCTCGTGCTCGATCCGGTCCAACTCATCGAAGGCGGCATCGGCCGCCTGTCGCGCGTAGACCTTGTTCTCATGCTGAACGATGATCTCGAACGTCGTCGCCATCGCATGATGTGCGAATCGGTGGACGTCGGCGACCGTATTCCAGTCACCTTGGACGAACGGCCCCGATGGTCCCGGAGACGGATTGTTCGCTTTGTCGGTCATGCATGCCCTTCAACAGTTCGGTCGGGTCCGGCCGCTGCTGGAGGAGTTCCCAGACGTCCTTGCGAACGAAGCCGAGCAGTTTGACCTGCGGACGCAGCCACATGAAGTAGGGATCGTCGAACAGGTACATGTACATCCGGCGATCCTCGGCGGGCGTCTCAACGTACAGCCGCCGAGCCAGAGCCCCTTCCAGGTCGTCCGAAATGACGATCAATGGCCCGATCTTGGGAGGAAGCTCGATCGACCACGCGACGGCATGGGATCGAAGGTACCAAGGCAGCGGCCAGTAGTCTTTGCCGGAGCATACCACCTGGATCGGCACCGATTCGCCCAATCCGCCCACACCGGCGTACTCCTGAATGGCGTCCGCCACGGCAAAAATATCCTCAGCGGTGTGCGCATAGACATAGGGATTGCGGCTGTCGGCATGATAGACGAAGCTGCCTCGATAGCTCTGGAACGCCAGGTGCCCTACCGCGACGACCAGCAACCCGGCAACCACCCATCGAGCGGCGGGCTTTCGCATCCAACTCAGCAACGCGACTGCACCGGCGCCGGCCAGAAGGATCATGCCGTGCAGAAAGCCCAGCAGGCACCACGGCGTTTTGTAGGGGATCGCGGAATAGACCACCGTCAGGGCCACCGTGTAGATCGCGATGAACCGCAGCAGCGTTGGGTCCATGCCACAGATAGGCTTGCCTCGAACGGCCACGATCAGCCCCACGACCGCCAGCAGAAAAATCGCCCCTTCGCTCCAGACCGGGCCGCCCTCGTATCTGGCGAAAGCGAGCATCTGAAGGTAGTAGTGCCACGAATGAACGTGCGCGGTGTCGTGCCCGCCGCCTCGGGCCAGGTACGTCGTGTACGTCAGGTACGAGTCCCAAATCCCCTGCGACCGGGTGAAGAATGAGGAATACAAGATAGCCGAGATGCCCACGGCGGCGACCAGACCGACGACAACATGTCCGCACCGCACGCCCGCGAAACCAGCGCGCCACGATCGCTGCCGGACCATATGGTTCAAGACCAGGAGCCCCGCGGCCAGCCCCATGCCACCGAACGCGATGATGCACGTCTCTTTCGTCGCATGCATCAGCCCGACAAAGACGCCGGCCGCCACCATCCAGAACAGGGCCTTCGTCCGAGCATAGCGATGGCCCGAGACGATGGCGCCAAAGGTGAAACAGACCAGTAGCATCTCCTGGATGTAGTAGCGACTGTAGAAGAACATCGCCGGCGAGACAGCGGCGAGCAGAGCGGCCACGATCGCCGCCGGCCCCAGACCATCCAGGAGCAGTATGGTCAGCGCAATGAGAAGTACGCTGAAGATGACGGGGACAACGCGAAGGGTCACCTCGGTGATCTCGGTGTACTTGTGCCGGCCGGCCAGCCAGGCCGGAATCAGTGTGGAGTAGTTGAGCGTCGGGCCGTGATACTCGTGGGGTTCGTACTCGTACTGGCTCGCTTCCAGCAGATCGCGGAACTTGTCCGCATGCACGGCCTCATCGGTATGCATGGGCCGTATTGACAGTCGTGGCACTCGAGTCGCCAATGCCCCGAGTGCCACGACGATGATCACAAGTCCGTGTAGTCCGATCCCTCTCTCAGAAGGGACCCAGCTCTGCCGTTTCATTGCACCGGCTTGCCGTAGACATCCACCTCGATGTAGTGGTTCAGATCGTTGCTCGTGTTGCCGTTGCTGTAGAGCCGAACGTAACGACCTTTGGGAGTGCCTTGAGAGACACAATCGATCAACTCGCCTTCGGACGTCTCGGTGTAGTGCATGTCCGTGCCGATGCCCAGGCCGGACGAATTGTCAATGTCATTGTTGAACACGGTCTTGACGTCGGTGATGAAGTCCTTGTCGTTGGAGATCTGCACAACGACATCGAAGTACACGCGCGGCTGCTTGTGGTAGTGCCACACCACGATCGCGGCAATCTCGGCCTCCTGCTCGAGGTCGACCTGCACCCATTGCAGGAACGGCCCCAGTTCGACGTAGCTGCCGTCGGCCGCTTCCTTGTCGCCATCGGTAATCATCTCGATGTCGCCGATGATGGGCTCTTCGTCACTGGCCGAAACCGGCTTGTTCAGCGACAGGAGCTGGGCGCCGACGGGCGCCAGGAACGGCGGGCGGGCCTTGCCCGTGGGCTTCCGAAGGTTGGCCACGCGCGTATCCTGCGGCGTCCCGACGAACATCGGCTTGGGCAGCTTGATGTCGAGCGGCGCCATCTCGGCCCCCGCCGTGACTGCTTCTTTGACTTCCTCCACAACTTCCTTGACTTCTTCCTTCGCCGCATCGGCCAACTGCGCCGCCGTCGAAGGCTCCTGTGTGCTGGCGGGCGCCGGAGCGGCCGGCTGTGACGGCGCCGGCTCGGGCTCCTCCGCCTTCTTACACGACGGGCCGAAGCACAGAGCCACAGCAAGCAACACCAGACAGATCAACTTTGCCATCGAACCTGCATTCCTCTTTCCCATTTCCTTGACCTCAATAAGTGCAGAACTTCCTATCCGTACTTCGCCGATTCGGCCCACGCCACTCACGCCGGCCCCAACAATAGAGAGCCCGTATGCTACCGACCTGCTCCCGTCTTGTCAAGTTGCGCCGGGAAGGATTTTGTTACATCCAGCAGAGACGTTCTGTGTCCACCCAAGGCACCTGGGAACCGCCCGCACACACGCAGAAAAGAGACAGGGGTTTGACCTCAGTCAAACCCCTGCTACGTTCATACAACCGTGAAACAGATCGGGGCGTCCGTGCCTCTATTTTGCCTCGGCGCCCGGCATCGCCACCACGGGCGGCTGAAGCCCGGCCTTGGCCAATACGAAATAGATGACCGCACCCACGATGAAGGCCACCAGCGGTGCGGCCGGAATGTTGGCCAGTCCGACCAGCGGTGCGATTCCCACAATGAAACCGACGGCCCATGAGATCCAGCCGGCCTGGTTCCAGCCCTTGCGAGGCCCGGCCCATTTCTTGCCCGCCAGGAAGTAGTCCACCATCATCGCGCCGCAAATCGGGCCGAACGAGGCGCCGATGATGCCAAAGACACTGGCGAGGTCTCCGGCCCAACTGGTGACGGCCAACAGAGCACTCACGGCCGCGCCGATCCCCACCGAGATCGATGGGTTCACCTTGGGCATGGTCGTCTTGAAACTGTTGGCCGCGATGAACGACGAGAAGCAGGCCGATGGGAACGCGGCAACCGCCAGCAGCAAGCCGATCCACTTTCCGGCAGCGGTAGAACCCATCAGGGAGCTTATGAAGCCGGGGTCTGCGGTATTGAGTCCGTAAGTACCCAGAAGCCCGAATGCACCAGCAGCGATCAGGACGGATGCGCCTCCGGCAAGAACGATGATCAGCGCGATGCCGACGAGGCCGCCCATCTGAACGTCCTTGGCATCCCTGCTGTTCGTACCGAAATCGACACCCGCCGCGCCGGCGGTGGCGAAGAACCCGACGATATAACTGATACTCAGTGCGATGACGCCAAACGCACTCAGGCCGGCGCCCGTACCCTCGGGGGCGGCCGCCATCAGTTTGGCAGCGTCAAAATCACCAATGCCGCCGAGCGCCTTGACCAGCAGCAGAACCAGAATGGCCACCGGGATCAGAGGCAGGTAGGTGGCCACTTTCGCGACATACTGGATGCCCTTGAGGGCGATAAAAGCCGCCAAGGCCGCCCAGAGAACCGCAATGATCTTCTGCGCTACGGGATTGTTGTTGAACAGCGGCGCCAGGGCCATGGAAGAGGCGTACGCATTGACGCCCAGCCACCCAAACTGCAGGATACCCATGAGGAAGCCAGGCATGAGCAGGCCACCCTGCGTCCCGTAGGTCGAACTGCCCACGACATAGAGCGGCAATCCCGTCTGAAGTCCCAACATGCCGGGAACCAGGTAGAACAGGAAGTGGCACAGCAGCGCTGCGATGACCAACCCCAGCAGCGCCACGCCGATGCCCTGCGACAGGATGCCGCCGGCCACAGCCGCCCCGCCACTGGCCACCGCACTCCAGAAGACGAACCACAGGAAGACCCCCGCGTAGCTCGGCGCGGTGTTCTTGTACCAGGGGGCCCGGTTCGTGGGCGGGTTGGGCTTGGCCATGCTCAGATAGTCTGGTAGTACTCCGTTGCTCATGATCGGCTCTCCTAAATCAAATACCCCGACTCATTTACGTCCAACTCATAGAATCGGCACAAATGCGGCATTCTCAATAGGCAAAGTGGGGCATCTGCACCGGAGCCCTGCCGGAGAGGAATCCGACCATCGGATGCACGCGTTTCTCCCCATGCCTTTCGCGAACCGTCGCCTCGGCCGTCACAAAACCAAAACCACGCCCGTCCCGTGCCGCCTCGGCCGGTTCAGGCGTGGAGAAATCACGAATGGGCCACCGAAGCCCTCAGAACCTGACACGCGCCGCGAGTACCCGCTCACTGCGCGAATCGGACCCGAACGGCCAGATACGTATGAACGATCACCGCAACGAAGAACGCAATGCTCGTCCACCGATGAATCGCCAAGGCCAATTCCTGATAGTATGTCCCGAACAGCGGAAACATGCTCAGTACGATCGAGAGGATCAGGGGCAACGCCAGGACGACGATCGCCCAGAACGCCGCCTTCTGTGCAGTCGAGGCACAACGACAGGCCTCCTCGGGCGCCGGGACGTGCAGCCGCGTAACGCGGCGAAGAAGCCGCTGCACACACGGGCAGTCGCCCACGACGAAACGAGAGCGACTGGCCCAGGTGATCGCCAGAACCGCCAGGCAGAAGGCGAAGATCGGGGCAAAGGTCGCGTGCACCATCATGAGATAACCGGAGATGTGCTCGTCCCCTCGCACGAGGAGCGGCCAGAAGCCCGTGAATGCCAGGACCAAAAAGCACACCACGGCCAGAAGATAGCACAGCTTCTTCAGCGCCCCCAACAGACTGTTGCGTTGCTCGATCAGCAGAAGACTGAAGGCGTGGACAAGGCCACGGACGAAGCCGGAGCCGCCCCGGCATTCGCGACCGGCAGGAAAGGCAAACCAGTGGATCACGACGCCGATGAAGGTGGCCAACACGATGAAGATGGATATGGTCTGAAACATCTGGATTACTCACCCAAGCAGAATCTATTCGTCTTCGGCCAGAACTCTGGCAACGGCGCCCAGTGCCTTGAGCCCATACAGTAGCAGCACGATGCCCAGGACCGCCGATGCTCCCAGCGCGATCACCTTGAACCATGGGCGGAACACGAACGACGCCGAGAACGCCCATGCGTAGAACGGACTGATGTCCTGGAAGCCGACCATCTGTCGGGTCGTCGGCACGTCCGAGGCAATCGGACTGTCGATCGCAACCTTGCCGAAGAAGAACGGCGAGTCGGTCGCATGACAGTCCGTGCAATAGCGAATGCCCAGCGACTGAGCCGCGGGTCGCACGGCGTGCGCCAGAGGCCACATATACGGCTTCGCCACAGGGTGATTGGCTTGTTCCTCGACCTCGCCGGCCTCGTTCAACGAATACAATGCTCCGCCGGCCACGTAGACAGCATTGGCATCAACCGCCTGCGAAAGGGATTGGAGAGCCGCAGCGATCTGCTCTGTGGAAATGCCCGGCCAGGTCCCACTGGAGGGGATCTCCAGCTTGTCGAAGTGACCTTTGATGGCCTTTTCGACAACATCCAGCGCGATCGGCGTCACTGTGTCGTCGGCGCGAGTGCCCCAGTAGGCCGGCCAGACCACTTTGTGCGGCGCGATCTTGTCGCCGTCGTGGGCGAAGACCGGCGAGAGGATATGCGGCACCATCTCCTCCGACTTGTTCACGTTGGGCGTACCCAGCCGGTGAGCGCGGGAGGTCTTCGTGAAAACGGCCTGCTCGCCCGGCCAGGGCCCGGAGTGGCACGCCGTGCAACTGAGCCGTTCGAAGTGCACTGGAGGCAAGCCCACATGCTGAGGCACCGGAGCGCCCAAACGACCCGCATCCGGCACATTCGGCCCGGCAGGAAGATGACACCCCTCGCACGTCGTCGTTGCCGCGAGTCGGCTGCCCGAAACCTCCTCTTCGCCTGGGTAGCCACGGATGATCTCGTGATGGATATCATTGCGATGGCAATCGACGCATGTCAGGCCGGCCTTGAGATGGACGTCCTCTTCGGACGACCATTTCTCGGTCTTCTCCTCGCCG
>JAAYBA010000482.1 GCA_012719085.1 Planctomycetota bacterium | reverse complement strand
GTGTTAATGGTATGTGCTGTGGCACTGCTGACGGTCGCGCTGACGGCGCCGGCCGGCCTGGCGGCGTCCTCGACCGTGGAGATCACGGGCGTCGGCGACTGGCAGGTCACAGGCACGGCGCTGCAGGGTGTTGTGCCTCCGTCGAAGAGTATTGCCGGGCAGTGGGTGTATGCGTCAGCCACTGACGCCGACACGACCGACGGCCTGTCGGTGACGGACAGCGACGGCTCGGAAACGGTGGCACTTAAGGAGTGGTCCGATATTCTCTGGACTCCTGAAGCCGGCTACAACTCGACGATCACCGCCAATTTCCTGGTTGATGCGGACCTGATCACAGCCAACGTCGGCGACTGGGCGACGGTGGACTACTGGGTGAAGCTGGAGTTGAAGGCCCCCAGCGGTACACTGCAGAGAACGCAGACCGTCTTGGGGTCGTTCAATGTGGAGGACGGCGAGGTCCTCAATGTGGAAGATCTGGCCGTGTCCGCCAGTATCACCACGCCGGATTGGCACATCGAAGGCAACTCCAGCAAGCTGTACATATACGCATGGGCAGATGTCGAGGCGTTTGCCGCTGTGGTCCAGGAGCCTGAAGAGCCTGAAGAGCCTGAGACACCGGTCATTCCGGCTCCGGGCGCTGTTGTGCTCGGCTCGCTGGGTGCGGGCCTGGTGGGTTGGCTTCGCCGCCGCCAGACGCTGTAATCAGCGGACTGGGTTTTTGACCGCGCGGCTGGCGGGCTCGATTACGAGCGGCCGGATGTGCGGTGAGCAGTGGAGTCGATTCATGCGATTGACGGCCCCGGAAGGAACCGAGGTTCCTTCCGGGGCCTCTTCTACAAGCGGAACGGTCGGTGGGAGGCCAGCCGATCCGCTGACGCAGGCCGGATGCGGTGCAAGACAAGCCGCCTGGACCTGCAAGGCAGGGCTCGGGACCGTTCATGGACGGGCAGGTGCTTCGCCGCGGTGCCGGGTCGTGCCGAGTGTGTCAGGAAGAGAACGAAGAGAAGATATGGGAGGAAGGAGAATGAGAACAGTAGCGATAGCCGTGGTGGCCGCCTGTGCGGTCCTTCTCTGCGGCGTGGTGCATGCCGACACCGTCAGTGTCAGTCAGACCCTTGACTACTCGTACGACGAGTATTTCGCCGAGCCCGGCTCGATCCTGGACCATCCCCCGCACCATCGGGGCATGTGGCAGGATTGGGGCTGGACCCACGAACTGACCGCTCCGGCCGGCGCCAACGGAATTCTCTCGGCGACCCTGTCTCTGAGCACATGGGACGTCGATGCCGGGATGCAGAATGTGATCTACGTCAACGGCGTTCGCCTGGGCATCCTCGGCGAGACCGGGGACTGGACGTGGGGTTCGACCTCGTTCAACCTGCCGGCCTCCGTCCTGGCCGATCTGTGGAACGACGGCAGCCTGGATGTCTACATGGATATCGACGCGGGCATCAGTGGGTCGCGCGTCACGCTGGGCTCGTCGACCTTGACGGCTGCCTACAATCTGGGGGAACCGATTCCGGAACCGGCTACGGTCGGTCTGCTTGGTTTGGGGGCTCTGCTGGCGTTGAGGCGTCGTCGCTCCGTGAAGGAGTGAGAGACGGTTGCAAAGACTGCGGCGTCGCGCGCCGGCCAACGTGGTTTGCGGGGATCATAACGATCCGCCGGCGCGCCGATCAGCCCAGCGACGGCCTTCGCCAATCTCCGATTCCGTCCCACCAGTAGGACACATAATCGACGGACTCGGTCCGTCCGGATTGGCCCTT